>NZ_JBHZCN010000001.1:168328-220738 GCF_042755465.1 Kitasatospora sp. NPDC059160
GGGGTGGGGGGGGGGGGGGGGGGGGGGGGGGGGGGGGGGGGGGGGGGGGGGGGGGGGGGGGGTGGGGGGGGGGGGGGGGGGGGGGGGGGGGGGGGGGCCGCCCCGCCCCCCCCCCCCCCCCCCCCGCGTCCGGTCCCGAGCGGGACGACCGGAGGACCGTGGCCGGAAGAGCACGGTCAGGAGAGCACAGTCAGAAGAACACCGACCGCCGCTGCACCAGCAACTGGTACAGGGTGTGCTGGATGGTCTCGCGCACCTCGTCGGCCAGGTCGAAGACCAGCATCGGGTCGTCCGCCGCCTCCGGCGGATGGCCGTCGGTGGCGATCGGCTCGCCGAAGCGGATCGTCCACTTGGTCGGCAGCGGCAGCATCCCGAGCGGCCCCAGCCACGGGAAGGTCGGGGTGATCGGCACGTACGGCAGGCCGAGCAGCCGGGCCAGCGTCTTCACGTTGCCGATCATCGGGTAGGTCTCCTCCGCCCCGACGATCGAGCAGGGCACGATCGGCACCCCCGCGCGCAGCGCCGAGGAGACGAAGCCGCCGCGGCCGAAGCGCTGGAGCTTGTAGCGCTCGGAGAACGGCTTGCCGATGCCCTTGAAGCCCTCCGGCCAGACCCCGACCAGCTCGCCGCGCTCCAGCAGCGCCTGGGCGTCCTCGTTGCAGGCCAGGGTGTGGCCGGCCTTGCGGGCCAGCTCGTTGACGCCCGGCAGCACGAAGACCAGGTCGGCCGCGAGCATCCGCAGGTGCCGGCGGTGCGGGTGGTGGTCGTGGATGGCCACCTGGGTCATCAGGGCGTCCAGCGGGATGGTGCCGGAGTGGTTGGCGACGATCAGGGCGCCGCCCTCGGCCGGGACGTGCTCGATCCCCTGGACGTCGATCCGGAAGTACTTCTCGGCCAGCGGGCGCAGCAGCGAGAGCAGCACCTCATCGGTGAGCTCCCGGTCGAAGCCGAACTCGTCGACCTCGTAGTCGCCGGTGATCCGGCGGCGCAGGAAGGCCAGCCCCTCGGTGGCCCGGCCCTCCCAGCCCTTGCCGAACAGCCGGGTGGCCGCCGGGCCGAGCTGCCCGGACAGCGCCCCGCCGACGGCCCCGGCGAGCCGGTCGGCCAGGCCGGGGGCCTGCGGCGAGCTCCAGCTGGGGGCGGACTCGATCGGGATGACCTTGGCCTCGCCCGGTGCGTTGTCGGCGGCGGCACTCATCGCGGGTTCAGCTCCTCGGGCGGCGGGTCGGTACGGCGGGGGCGGCCCCTTCGGGGCCGAGCAGGGCGGTCAGCCGGTCGGTGACGGCGGCCAGCCGCTCCGGCGGCAGCAGGCCGGGGCCCCGGGCGGCGGCGAAGTCGGCGAAGGCCTCCGGAGTGCTGAACGCCGGACGGTAGCCGAAGGTCTCCCGCAGCCGGGTGGTGTCCACCACCCGGCCGTGGGTGAGCAGCCGCAGCTGTTCGGGCGAGACGTCGACCAGCCGGGTCTGCCGGGCCAGCACGGCCATCCAGCTGACCGCGGGCAGCAGCAGCGGCAGGGTGGGGCGGCCGAGCCGGCGGGCGCACTGGGAGAGCAGCAGCACGCCCTCCCCCGCCACGTTGAAGGTGCCGGTGTTGACGGTGCCGGGCTCGGGCTCGCCGGCGGCCCGGCAGAGCACCGCGACGGCGTCGTCCTCGTGCACGAACTGCAGCCTGGGGTCGTAGCCGAGCACCGTCGGCAGCACCGGCAGCGCGAAGTACTCGCTGAGCGGGGTGTCGGCGCCCGGACCGACGATGTTGGCGAAGCGCAGCACCGTCACCGCGACGTCCGGACGGCGCCGGGCGAAGCCGCGGACGTAGCCCTCCACCTCGGCCGCGTCCTTGGCGAAGCCGCCGCCGGGCGGGTCCTTCGGCTGGATCCGCTCGCTGAACACCGCCGGGTCGCGGGGCGCGGAGCCGTAGACGCCGGTGGTGGACTTCACCACCAGCCGGCGCACCCCGGGCGCCTTCTGGCAGGCGCCGAGCAGCTGCATGGTGCCGATGACGTTGGACTCCTTCACCGCGGAGCGGTTGGTGGAGCCCAGACCGGTGGCGCTGACGCTCAGGTGCACCACGGTGTCCACCCGGTGCTCGGCGATCACCCGGGAGACCGCGGGGCGGCGCAGGTCGAGCTGGTGGAAGGTGTACGGGGCGGCCGGTCCGTCCGGCTCCCGGAGCGGCAGCCGCGGCGGCTGCACGTCCACGCCGACGACCCGGTCCACCCCCGGGCGGCGACGGAGCTCGGCGGCGAAGCGGGCACCGAGATGGCGTGCCACGCCGGTGACGAGCACGACCACACCCACGGTGCTGCACCCCATTCCCTCGACCCGAGCGGCCTGCGTGCACCGTACCGCGCCGCCCCACCGGGCCGTGAAACGACACCGCCCGCCCCGGGCCACGAGGGCCGGGACGGGCGGTGGAAGCGCTGGGCGCGCTCAGCGCGGCCGGGGGCGCTTACTTCTTGTTGCGACGCTGAACGCGGGTCCTCTTCAGAAGCTTGCGGTGCTTCTTCTTGGCCATACGCTTGCGACGCTTCTTGATGACAGAGCCCACGGAACAACCCTCGCTCACTGAGACTCTCGTCCGTGAGAGACGGAGTCCATACGACTGACGTGAGGGCCTAGCCTACCGTCCGCGTGGCCCGGGCCGTAATCGCGCTCCCCTGAAGCGGGAAACTCGCGGGAAATCCGGGGCGAACGGGGACGGATCCACGGCTGTGGACCCGCCCCCGCCCGGCCTGGTGCTACGCGCTCTCGAGCCGCACGTAGGACTCCTTGAGGTACTCGTGCACCGCCTGCTGGGGCACCCGGAAGGACCGTCCGACCCGGATGGCCGGCAGCTCTCCGCTGTGCACCAACCGGTACACCGTCATCTTGGACACCCGCATGACCGCGGCCACCTCGGCCACGGTCAGGAAGACGACTTCCTGCAGGGGACGCTCGACGGAACTCATGACCATCACCCGACCCTTACCCGTGTGCAAGGCACCGGCTTCCCCTCCGGTGACTCCACCGGCACACGTGTATCCCCAGAGTAGTTATGGGTGGTACCAGTGGGAAGAGGGGAAGTGCAGTCCTCGTACGGTGAGAGATAGGACCGTTGCAGTACGTAGTCACTCGGCGGTTCGCCCCAGGGGGCGTACGCACGGCCCCGCCGGCGCGCGGCCGGGACGGCGGATTCAGGCCAGCAGACCGTGGTGGGGGAACACCGCGCGGCGGGCCGCGAGGATGGCCTGATCGAGACGGTCGGCCGGATCGTAACCCGAGTCGAAGTCGCGCCAGGACGGGCGGGCGCCGTCGGTCATCCGCAGCGGGGCCGGGCCGCGGGTGCGGCGGTAGACCTCGGCGCGCCAGGACTCGGGGGTCTCGGTGGCCGGGTCGACGGGCCGGCCGGCGGCGGTGGCGACCAGGTGGGTCCAACTGCGCGGGACGACGTCCACCACGGCGTAGCCGCCCCCGCCGGTGGCCACCCAGCGGCCGCCGGTGAGCCGGTGGGCCAGCCCGTGCAGCTCCTCGGCGATCAGCCGCTGGGCGTCCACCGTGACGGCGAGGTGGGCCAGCGGGTCCTCCAGGTGGGTGTCCGCGCCGTGCTGGGTGACCAGGACCTGCGGCCGGAAGGCGGCGAGCAGTTCGGGCACCAGGGCGTGGAAGGCGCGCAGCCAGCCGGCGTCGCCGGTGCCGGCGGGCAGCGGCAGGTTGGCGGCGGAGCCGGGGGCGTCCGGGCCGCCGGTCTCGGTGGGCCAGCCGGTCTGCGGGAAGAGCGTGGCCGGGTGCTCGTGCAGCGAGACGGTCAGCACCCGGGGGTCGTTCCAGAAGGCCTCCTGGACGCCGTCGCCGTGGTGGACGTCCACGTCGACGTAGGCGACCCGTTCGGCGCCGAGTTCGAGCAGCCGGGCGATCGCCAGGGCCGGGTCGTTGTAGACGCAGAAGCCGGAGGCCTTGCCGGGCATCGCGTGGTGCAGTCCGCCGGCGAAGTTGACGGCGTGCGGGGTCTCGCCGTGCCAGACCGCCTCGGCGGCGGCGACCGACTGGCCGGCGATCAGCGCGGCGGCCGAGTGGACGGCCGGGAACGACCAGTTGTCGTCGGTGCCGAGCCCGTGCCGGGGGTCCGACTGCTCGGGGTGGGCGGCGGCGTGCTTGACCGCCTCGACGTACTCCTTGGTGTGCACCAGCTGCAGGGTGGACTCCCCGGCGGCCGGTGCGGACCGCACCGTCACCCCGGGCCCGGTGGCGAGTCCGAGGGCCTCGACCAGGCGCATGGTCAGCGCGAGCCGGGCCGGGTCCATCGGGTGGCCGGGGCCGAAGTCGTAGGCGGTGACGGCCTCGTCCCAGTAGAGGTGCAGGCCGCAGGAGGAGTCACGCTCGGCTTCGGGCATGGCCTCCACCGTAGTGGGTGGGGGCGGCGGGCCCCGCCCGCCCCCACCGTCAGACGGCGGCGGGGGCCGGCAGCCGTGCGGGTTCCGGGGCGAAGCGCTCGGCCAGCGGCAGTACGGCGAGCACCAGCAGCATCGGGGCGAGCAGCGCCCAGCGGTACGAGCCGGCGTCCGCGATCGCCCCGACCAGTGGTGAACCGATCAGGAAGCCCACGTAGTTGAAGAGGTTGAGCCGGGCCACGGCGGCGTCCGAGTCGGCCGGGAAGAGCCGGCCGCCGGCCGCGAACACCTGCGGGATGATCGCGCAGATGCCGAAGCCCAGCACGGTGAACGCGGCGATGCCCGCCCAGGCGGTGGGCGCCAGCGCGGCCAGCCCGAAGCCCAGCGCGGCCAGCGCGGCACCGGAGCGCACCACCGGGACGGCGCCGAAGCGCTGCACCGCGCGGTCGCCCAGGACCCGGCCGAGCAGCATCGCCACCATGTAGCCGAGGTAGGAGAGTTTGGCGAGGTCCTCCCGGCTGCCCAGGCCGTCGGTGAGGTACTTGACGCTGTAGTTGGAGACCGAGGCGTCCGCGATGTACGCGAAGGCCATCGCCAGGCAGAGCGGCAGCAGCGGGCGCCAGGGGATGGTCCGGGCGGCGGCCTCGGCGGCCTCCCGGACGGCGTCGCCGAGTTCGGCCGGTCCGGCGAAGCGGGTGCCGGTCAGCACCGCGAGCGGGGCGACCACCGCCGCGGCCGTACCGAACAGCACCGGCAGTCCCAGGTCGTAGTGCGAGCCGAGGCCGGCGACCGCGGCGCCGAGGATCCCGCCGAGGCTGAACGCCGCGTGGAAGCCGATCATGATCGAGCGGCCGTAGCGGTGCTGGAGGCCGACCCCGAGCATGTTCATACTGGCGTCCAGCGCCCCCACCAGCAGCCCGAAGGCGCCCAGCGCGAGGGCCAGTTGCCACAGCGTGTCCCCCAGCCCGGCGCCCGCCAGGCTGAGGCAGACGGCCGGCTGGACGACCCGCAGCACGGCCCGGGCGCCGGTGCGCTTCACCAGCTGCTCGGAGAGGATCGAGCCCGCCCCGGCCAGGATCGGCACCGCGGCCAGGAAGACCGGCAGCAGGCCGTCGCTCAGCCCGTACCGGTGCTGGATCTCCGGGATGCAGGTGACCAGCAGCGCGAAGGTGGTGCCCTGGAGCAGGAAGCTGACGGCGAGCGCGGCCCGCCCGGCCCGCAGGCCGGGCGGGAGGACAGGGGGGACGACGCTCATGCGGGACCTCGCTACTGGCCGGTAGAACGATGTTGGCCGAGAGCGTAGGGCGTGCGCCGCCTTTGCGGGAGGGGTCGCGCAGGGGTCATTTCCCGCCGGAGGCCAGCTCCCGGGAGCGGTCCCGGGCCGCCTCCAGGGCGCCGAGCAGCGCGGCCCGCACCCCGTGGTTCTCCAGCTCGCGGATCGCCGCGATGGTGGTGCCGGCCGGGGAGGTGACCGCCTCGCGCAGCTTGACCGGGTGCTCGCCGGAGTCGCGCAGCATCACCGAGGCGCCGATCGCGGACTGCACGATCAGGTCGTGCGCCACCTGCCGGGGCAGGCCGAGCAGGATGCCCGCGTCGGTCATCGCCTCGACCAGGAAGTAGAAGTAGGCCGGGCCCGAGCCGGACAGCGCGGTGGCCGCGTCCTGCTGGGCCTCCGGCAGCCGCAGCGCCTTGCCGACCGAGCTGAAGATCCCCTCGGCGCGCGCCAGGTGCTCCTCCCGGGCGTGCGAGCCGCCGGAGATGACGCTCATCCCCTCGTCCACCAGCACCGGCGTGTTGGGCATCACCCGGACCACCGGGGTACCGGCCGCGAGCCGCTCCTCGAACCAGGCGGTCGGGACGCCGGCCGCCGCCGAGATCACCAGCCGGTCCGGGCTGATGTGCGGGGCCAGCTCCTCCAGCAGGGTGCCCATGTCCTGCGGCTTGACCGCGAGGATCAGGGTGTCGGCGAGCTTGGCGGCCTCGGCGTTGGAGACGGCCACCACGCCGTAGCGGTCGGCGAGTTCGGCCGCGCGCTCGGGGCGGCGGGCGGTCACCAGGACGTCCGCCGGGTCGGTGCCGGCCCGCAGCAGGCCGGAGAGCAGGGCCTCGCCGATCTTGCCGGTGCCCAGGAAGGCGATCTTCTGTCCGTGTGCTGCGCTGCTGCCCATGGTCCGCTCCTTGCCTCGGTACTGCGGCCATCCTCGCACCGCCCGGCGGCGCCCGTCCGGACCGTCCGGTCCGTGGTCCGCAGGGCCCCGCAGGGGCGGGGACGGCCCGGGAGCGCCGGAAGGGTCCGGGCGCGGGCTTTGCCCCTAGGGAGAAAACTCGGGGGTTTCCCCTATGGCCTCCGGGCCCGGGCGGGCGCACCGTGGAGCCATGGCACACGACGAAATGTCCCGACGTGAGAACCGGCAACTCGCCGCCGCCTCGGCGACGATGGGCCCGTGGCGGACGGCCGCGGGAGTCGGTGCGGTGGTGGGCGCGACCGCCCTGGGGGTCGAGGCGATCTCCGGGGACTGGTCACTGGCCATGCTGGCCGGACCGGCCGGCTGGGCCCTGTTCTTCCTCTTCCTGGTCGGCACCGTCGGCGGTCAGCTGCGCCGCGACACCACCGACCGGCGGCTGCGCCGCTGGGCCGACGCGCACCCGTGGCAGTCGGCGCTCCCGGCGGCCGGCGGACTGCTGGTGCTGAACACCCTGGCGCAGTACTTCCTCGGCGACAGCGGGCTGTTCGGGTCCTTCTTCATCTCGCTGCTGCCGGCCGGCCTGCTGCTGGTGATCGCCGGGGTGGTGGGCTCGGTGAAGCAGGCCCGCGGCAAGGGTTAGGCACCCGCGGCGAGGATCGGGGCGCCGGGTCGGCGGTCAGCGCTTGCGCTTGCCGCCGGGTCGGCCGCTGCGGCCGGCCTGGCGCTTCTCGTACTGCTCGACGGCCTTCCGGTGGGCGTCCCGCCGGACGGCCTCGCCGGGGGCCTCGACCAGGCTGCGGGCGAAGTAGGCGGCCAGGCTGCCGACCCCGCCGATCAGCCAGACGGCGCCGAGCGACTTGTCCTCGGCCATCCAGCCGGTCAGCTGCTCCTTGCCCTCGGTGAGGACCTTCCAGGTGCGTCGGACGGCCATCAGCGAGCAGACCGCGATGGCGGCGGTCAGCAGCCCGTTCAGGAAGCCGCCGCTCTCGGAGAGGGCGATGCCCTCGACGCCGAAGCGCAGCACCAGTGCGGCGGCGGCGGTGGCGGCCAGCGCGCCGACCGAGACGCCGACCCGGCGCAGCCAGTAGCCGTTGTCCCGGTGGAGCCAGGAGGTGCCGAAGAAGCGGATCGGCTCCGGCTCGGGGGCGCCGGCGGGCTTGGGGGCGGGGGTGGGGGGCTGCTCGCTCACGTCGTCGATTATCACCCGGGCGCCGCGGAACGAGGGAGGAGCCGTCCCGGCCGGGACGGCTCCTCCGGGGTGTGCGGGGTCAGCCGAGCTTGCTGACGTCCCGGACGGCGCCCTTGTCGGCCGAGGTGGCCATCGCCGCGTAGGCCCGCAGCGCCTGGCTGACCTGGCGCTCGCGGTTCTGCGGCCGGTAGCCGTGCCCGGCCTCCAGCGCCCGACGGCGCTCGGCGAGGACCTCGTCCGGGACCTCCAGGGAGATCGTCCGGGCCGGGATGTCGATGGCGATGGTGTCGCCGTCCTCGACCAGCGCGATGATGCCGCCGGAGGCCGCCTCCGGGGAGGCGTGGCCGATGGACAGGCCCGAGGTACCGCCGGAGAACCGGCCGTCGGTGACCAGCGCGCAGGCCTTGCCCAGGCCGCGGCCCTTGAGGAAGGAGGTCGGGTAGAGCATCTCCTGCATGCCCGGGCCGCCCTTGGGGCCCTCGTAGCGGATGACGACGACGTCGCCCTCCTTGATCCGCTTGGCGAGGATCGCCTCGACCGCGGCCTCCTGGGACTCGCAGACCACCGCCGGGCCGCTGAACGTCCAGATCGACTCGTCGACGCCGGCCGTCTTCACGATGCAGCCGTCCTCGGCGAGGTTGCCGTACAGCACGGCGAGGCCGCCCTCGACCGAGTAGGCGTGCTCGACGCTGCGGATGCAGCCGCCGGCGGCGTCGGTGTCCAGCGACTCCCAGCGCTCGGACTGCGAGAAGGCCTCGGCGGAGCGCTTGCAGCCGGGTGCGGCGTGCCACAGCTCGACGGCCTCGGCGGAGGGCGAACCGCCGCGCACGTCCCAGGTCTTGAGCCACTCGGCGAGCGAGTCGGAGTGCACGGTGTGGACGTCCTCGTTGAGCAGCCCGCCCCGGTACAGCTCGCCGAGGATGGCCGGGATGCCGCCGGCCCGGTGCACGTCCTCCATGTAGTACGAGCCGTTGGGCGCGACCTTGGACAGGCAGGGCACCCTGCGGGAGACCGCGTCGATGGCCCGCATGTCGAAGTCCAGCTCGGCCTCCTGGGCGGCGGCGAGCAGGTGCAGGATGGTGTTGGTCGAGCCGCCCATGGCGATGTCGAGGGCCATGGCGTTCTCGAAGGCGGCGCGGCTCGCGATCGCGCGCGGCAGCACCGAGGCGTCGTCCTGGCCGTAGTGGCGGTTGGTGATCTCGACGACCGTGCGCCCGGCCCGCTCGTACAGCGCCCGGCGGGCGGTGTGGGTGGCGAGCACCGAGCCGTTGCCGGGCAGCGAGAGGCCGATCGCCTCGGTGAGGCAGTTCATCGAGTTGGCGGTGAACATGCCCGAGCAGGACCCGCAGGTCGGGCAGGCGTTCTCCTCGATGATCGCGATGTCCTCGTCGGAGACGTTCTCGTTGACCGCCTGGGAGATCGCGTCGATCAGGTCCAGCTTGCGCACGGTGCCGTCGACCAGGGTGGCCTTGCCGGCCTCCATCGGACCGCCGGAGACGAACACGGTCGGGATGTTGAGGCGCAGCGCGGCCATCAGCATGCCGGGGGTGATCTTGTCGCAGTTGGAGATGCAGATCAGCGCGTCGGCGCAGTGCGCGTTGACCATGTACTCGACCGAGTCGGCGATCAGGTCGCGCGAGGGCAGCGAGTAGAGCATGCCGCTGTGGCCCATCGCGATGCCGTCGTCGACGGCGATGGTGTTGAACTCGCGCGGGATGCCCCCGGCCTCCTTGATCGCCTCGGAGACGATCCGGCCGACCGGCTGGAGGTGGGTGTGGCCGGGGACGAACTCGGTGAAGGAGTTGGCGACCGCGATGATCGGCTTGCCGAAGTCCTCGCGGGCTACGCCGGCGGCCCGGAGAAGCGCCCGGGCGCCTGCCATGTTGCGACCGTGGGTGACCGTACGGGACCTCAGCTCGGGCACTGTGCTCCACTCCTTCGGGGCTCTCGCCGGCGCCCCGCCGGTGATCAGGGTGCGGGGGCCGTTGTGGCTTACGAGCCTACGCCCGCCGTCCGGCCGGCGGACGGCGCGTCCGCGATGCGGGCAGCCGGGGCGGGGTGCGTGCGAGGGCCTGCGGCGGACGGGCGGCCCCGGGCGGCGGGACGGGCGGCCTGCGGACGGCGCGCGGACGGCCTGCGGTCAGGCCGGCTTGACGGCCACGGTGAGGTCCAGGCTGAACGGTTCTGCGACCAGGCCGTCCGGGAACTCGACGGCCATCGCCGCCCGCTCGGCGGCCAGCACCGGGGCGCGCTCCTCGGGGCTGAGCGAGGCCAGGTAGGAGCGGGAGGTCAGGTCGGTGAGCACGTGCTCGACGGTGACCTGCCGCTCCCAGTGCAGCACCGTCCGCTCGACCACCAGGCCGGCCGGGGCGAAGTGCCGGGTGTGGCCGCTGATCCCGCCGTAGCCGCGGTAGCGGTCGGGCAGCGCGGCGGCCATCCGCTCGGCCCGGGCCCGGACCCACGGCACGGTCTCGTCGTGCACGTTCCACCAGGTGGCGACGGCGCCGCCCGGCCGCAGCACCCGGACCGCCTCCGGGACGGAGCGCTCG
The DNA here is from genome assembly GCF_042755465.1 of Kitasatospora sp. NPDC059160. NCBI lineage: Bacteria > Bacillati > Actinomycetota > Actinomycetes > Kitasatosporales > Streptomycetaceae > Kitasatospora > Kitasatospora sp. NPDC059160. The sequence goes on from NZ_JBHZCN010000001.1 coordinate 178,619, forward strand.
GGGCGGGTCCAGTGGAAGGCCTGGGCGTAGGTGATCAGGTCGGCGGAGGCGTCGTGGAAGGGCAGGTCGTCGCCGGTGCCGCGGACCAGCGGCAGGGCGGGCGAGGAGGCCAGGAACTGGGCGGCCATGCCGTCGCTGGGCTCGACCGCGACGACCTCGGCGCCCCGGGCGGCCAGCAGTCGGGTCGCGATGCCCGTCCCGGCGCCGACGTCCAGGACCCGGGCGCCCTTGAGGCCGCGGCCCCAGAGCCGTTCCACCGCGTCGAACAGCTCGTCCGGGTAGCCGGGGCGCCCCCGGTCGTACTCGGCGGCGACCGCGCCGAAGCTCACGGCGAGTTCCCGGTAGTTCTGGTAGTCCGTCACGTTTCCCCCTGCGTACGGCAGTTCACGCCCGATCGGGCCGGGCGATCAGCGTACGCGCGAGGGGGTGGCGAGGTGCAAGCGGGTGAAGGCCAGGGCCTCGGCCAGGTCGGCCTCGCGTTCGGCGGGGGACGCGGAGCGGCGGGTGTTGACCTCCAGCACCACGTGGCCGTCGAAGCCGGTGCGGGCGAGGTGCTCCAGCAGTTCGGCGCAGGGCTGCTTGCCCCGGCCGGGGATCAGGTGCTCGTCCTTGCCGGAGCCGCTGCCGTCGGCCAGGTGGACATGGGCGAGCCGGTCGCCCATCCGCTCGACCATCTCGAAGGCGTCGATCCGGGAGGTGGCCACGTGCGAGAGGTCGATGGTGAAGTGCCGGTACTCCTCGTCGGTGACGTCCCAGCCGGGGGCGTACGCCAGCACCTCGCGGTCGCGGTAGCGCCACGGGTACATGTTCTCGACGGCGAAGCGGACGTCGGTCTCGCCCGCCATCCGGTTGATGCCCTCGACGAACTCGCGGGCGTACTGCCGCTGCCAGCGGAACGGCGGGTGCACCACGACGGCGCTCGCGCCGAGCTTCTCGGCCGCCGCGCGGGCCCGGACCAGCTTGGTCCACGGGTCGGTGGTCCAGACCCGCTGGGTGATCAGCAGGCAGGGGGCGTGCACGGCCAGGATCGGCAGCTGGTGGGCGTCGGAGAGGCGGCGCAGCGCCTCCAGGTCCTGGCTGACCGGGTCGTTCCAGACCATCACCTCGACCCCGTCGTAGCCGAGCTTGGCGGCCAGCTCGAAGGCGACGGCGGTGCTCGCCGGGTACACCGAGGCGGTGGACAGCGCCACCTTGGTGTCCGGGATGTGCAGGGTCGGGTGCTGGGGCAGCACCAGCCGGTCGGTGGTGCGCAGCAGCGGCGGGCGGGCGGCGTCGCGCTTGGCGGCCTTCACCGAGCGGACGGACTGGACGGCGGCCTTGGCGGCACCGGCGGCCTTGCGCGCCGCGGTCTTCTTGGCGGGGGCGGAGGCGGGGGCGGAGGCGGCCTTGGCGGGGGCGGGGGCGGCTTTGGCGGGGGCCTTGGCGCTCTTGGCCGCCTTGGCGGCCTTCGCGCTCTTGGCGACCTTCGCGGCCTTGGCCACCTTGGCCACCTTGCCCGCCTGTGCCGCGGTGGCGCCCTTGACCGCCTTGCCGAGCCCGGCCGTGCCGAGTCGGCCGCGCGGGCCGGCCGGCCGCGGCTGCCCGTCCGCTCCGGGAGCGCGGCCCTCCTGCGTTCCGTCCTCGCCCGCTGGTTGCACCACGGGAGACAGCGTAAGCGGAGCGCGCCCCGAACGGGGGCGGACGCCCGGCGGAGTGACCGCCGGCACGCTCCCCCGCTACTGGGTGAGCGCGGGGCGGCGCTGGTCGGTGGGACTGTCCATGGCGTCCAGCTCGCGCAGGATGATGCCCTCGCGCAGCGCCCACGGACAGACGTCCAGCTCGTCCAGGCCGAACAGGTCCATCGCGGCGTCCGCGACCAGGGCCCCGGCCAGCAGCTGCTTGGCCCGGCCCTCGGAGACCCCGGGGATCTGCGCGCGCTCGGCGACGGTCATCGTGGACAGCCGCGGCAGCCAGGCGGCGAGCCCGCTGCGGGTGAGCCGGCGGTCGGCGTACGGGCCGGCGTCGGCGGGGGCGGCGCCGGTCATCCGGGCCAGCTGCTTGAAGGTCTTGGAGGTGGCGACGGCGTGCTGCGGGGCCCCGAGCCGGGAGATCTCGCCGACCACGTTGGCGATCTCGGCGCGGACGTGCCGTCTCAACTCGCGCAGCGCGTCCGGGTCGGCGACGTCCCCGGGCAGCCAGCGGGCGGTCAGCCGCCCGGCGCCGAGCGGCAGCGAGCAGGCGACGTCCGGCTGCTCGTCCAGGCCGCAGGCGATCTCCAGGGAGCCGCCGCCGATGTCCAGGTTGAGCAGCCGGCCCGAGGACCAGCCGAACCAGCGCCGGACGGCCAGGAAGGTGAGCCGGGCCTCGTCCTGCCCGGAGAGCACCCGGAGTTCGACCCCGGTCTCGGCGGCGACCCGGCGCAGCACCTGCTCGCCGTTGGCGGCCTCGCGGACGGCCGAGGTGGCGAACGGCAGGATGTCGACCACGCCCTTGTCCTCGGCGACCCGCAGCGAGGAGGCGATGTGGCCGATCAGCCGGTCGACGCCGGCCTCGCTTATCGCGCCGGAGCCGTCGAGCAGCTCGGCCAGGCGCAGTTCGGCCTTGTGCGAGTAAGCGGCCAGCGGGGCGGCACCCGGATGGGCGTCCACCACGAGGAAGTGGACCGTGTTGGAACCTACGTCGAGTACACCGAGTCGCATAACTCTCCACGCTACGCGATCCGGCCGTGGAGGAGATCGGTTGTGACCGTATTCGCGCTGGTCCAGGTCGTTCCCGACCGTTCCGGGTGCGATCGGTGGGTGGTGCCCGACGACCGTGCGCTCAGTGGCCGCCCGCTCAGTGGCCGCGCGCTCAGTGGCCGCGCGGACCGGACCGGCGCTCGGTGCGGCAGTTGGCGTCCACCCAGCGGCGGGCCGGGCCCGGGGTGTCGGTGATCAGGCCGTCGGCGTCCCGGGCGGTCATCAGCTGCCAGGCCTCGGCGTCGTCCAGCGTCCAGACGTAGACCTCGCGCCCGGCCTTGCGCTCGGCCGCGATCCGGGTGGCACTGGCCAGGCCCGCGTCCAGGGCGATGCCGTCCAGCTTGAGGTCCCCCGGGTCCTCGGCGATCCCGCCGCTCTGGATCAGCACCACCGGCAGGGCAGGGGCCACCGCGTGGGCCTGGCGCAGGTTGGCGACCGAGAAGGAGTAGAGCACGACGTGCGCCCGGCTGCCGGCCGCGATCCGGGCGATCCGGGCGACGTCCTCGGGGCGCTGCCACTTGATCTCCATCAGCAGCGTGGCGCTGCTGGTGGAGAGGCGCGTCAGCAGTTCCTCCAGGGTCGGGACGGGCTGGGCGCCGCCCGGGCCGACGGTCACCCGCAGGGCGGCGACCTGGGCGGCGGTCAGGTCCGCGACGGCGCCCTTGCCGTTGGTGGTGCGGTCCACGGTCGGGTCGTGCATCAGCACCGGGACGCCGTCCCGGGTGGTCTGCACGTCGGTCTCCAGCCAGTCCGCGCCCTGGTTCAGCGCGGTGTCGAAGGAGGCCATGGTGTTCTCGGGCGCGTTGAACGGCGCACCCCGGTGCCCGATCACCACCGGGGACGCGCACACCTGCGGCGCGGCGGCCGAGCGGGCCTGCAGCGCGGGACCGGCGGAGGCGCACCCGGTGGCCAGGACCGCGAGCGCGGCGAGGGCGGCCGTCTGGGCGGCGCGGGGCGGGGCGGTCACGGCTCGGTGCTCCGGTTTCGGTCGCTCGGGGTCGGTCGGTCGGTTTCGGTCACTCGGGGTCGGCTGGTACGCGGTCGTCTGATCCTCCTGACAGCCCCGCACCGACGTCCGGTTCCCCGGTCCGCCGGGATCGCCGGGATCGGCCGGATCGCCACGGCCCGCGGCCGGATCAGAGCAGGCCGTCCCACAACTGTTCCACGATGACGGCCCACCAGTTCTCCGGATCGCCGTAGACCGTACCGTCCAGCTCCGCCAGCCCCCGCTGCAGGGCGTCCACCGCCGTACCCGCCGCGGCCGGGTCCAGCCCGCGCAGGGTCGGCCACCAGCCGGCGAACAGCTCCAGGCAGCGGACGAAGGCCCGCAGGTCGGCGTTGCAGTGCCGGGCCGTCGCGTCGTCCGGGTCCACCGCCCGGACGGCGCCGTCCGCCGGGTCGAGGGTGATCAGCGCCCAGCCGTCCGTCCCCAGCACCAGCTGCCCGGCCGCCGCCGTCCGCTCCCGTTCGGCTGCCCGGGTGCCGCGGCCGAGCGCGGCGAGGTACGGCGCGAGCGGGGGCAGCACGGTGCCCGGGCGGGAGCCGTCCGCGATCGCCTCCGCACCCGGGTGGTGCAGCGCGAAGAAGCCGTCCACCGCCCTCGGCAGCCCGACCGCCAGCAGCAGCGCCGCCGCCTCCCCGGGCAGCTCCGCGCGCACCACCTCCGCCGGGTCGAAGCGCTGCACGCCCGCCGGACCGAACCGCCCGGCCAGCCGCTGCGCCAGCGCGGCGTCCGGCTCCGGCGGCAGCGGCGGCACCGCCCGCGGGAACGGCACCCGGTTGCGCCCCGGCCCGTCCGGCGCGTCCAACGCGTCCGACGCGTCCGGACCGGCGGTCCCGGCGGGCAACTCCCGTACGGCGGCGGCCCGGTGGTCGAAGCGCGGGCCGTACGGCAGGTCGAAGTCCAGCCGGGCGTGCGGCAGTTCGGCCGCCAGCGCGTACGACCAGTAGCCGCCGGGCAGGGCCGCCATCCGCAGGTCGGTCCGCACCGCCAGCACGTCCTCCGCCGCGACGCCCCGCTCCCGCAGCCACCACCAGCCGCGCAGCGCCGGATGCGGCAGCCCGGCGGCCGAGCGCAGCGCCAACGTGCGGGTGCCGCCGGTGCCGTCCCGGTACGTCAGTTCGGCCCGGGCACCACGGCCGGTGGCCGGCGGCCGGGTCGGGTCGTGGCCGCCCGCACCGACGAAGTCCCGGTAGAGCCCGACCACTTCGTCCACCGGCACGGACGGCCAGACCGTGAACCGCCCGCTCTCCCGGTCCACCACGGCACACGCGGCCCCGACCTCCTCGGGCGCCCGGCGCTCCCCCGTCCGCGGATCCACCTCCACCCGCGGCGGCTCCGCCCAGACCACCCACCCCAGCTCGAACTCATGCGCGCACACCCGCCGCGCCACCCCGGCCCCCTGCGGCAGATCCCCGTTGATCCACCGGTGCCCCGCCTCCACCGCCTGCGCCCGAGCGATCACGCGTCCACCCCCGTCGAACCGAATCCGAACGCCACCATCATCCAGCCCCGATCAGCCACCGGGGACGACACTGGACCCCGCCCGCCCGACCATGACATCCGGAGGAACGGTGAACACCACACCCGTGCACGGCCGACAGCCCGTCGCCCGCACCCAGGGCGCCGTCGCCGCAGCCCTCCCCCCGGCACAGCGGAAGGAGTTCCACCGGGAGATGGACGAGGCAGACGAGGAGACGATCGACGGCGTCCTGCGCCGCTGGTGGCTGCGCGCACAGCTCTACCGCGACCCGGAGGGCGACCGCATCCACACCGCCGTCCGGTCCGGCACCGCTCCCGGCGCTCCCGCGTCCACGGTCCTGCGCCGGCTCGGGGCGCCGTGAGCCTCAGGTCCGCGACTCGGGGCACCGCTCCCGCCCCTCGTCGATCGCGGCCAGGACGTCCACCGTGCTGACGCCGGCGCTGGTCTCCCGATCCAGTCGGGCCACCGTCTCCGCCAGCGTGGGCTTGGAGGTCTGGCGCGCGATGAGGTCCAGGACATAGGCGTTGAGCGACTTGCCGGCCCGGGCCGCACGAACTTCGAGGATCCGGAGCTGGTCTTCCGGGACGTCCCGGATCGTCAGGGCGGTCATGCCTGGAAGGTAGCGCTGCTGCACGCGTCTCCGCGTGCAGCAGCGCTGTTCCCGGCTGCAAAGGCGCTCAGGCCACCGCGAGGTCGAGGGGCCGTCCCTCCGGGGTCAGGACGATGGCCCAGAGGCCCTGGGTGGCGGGGTGGAGGGGGGCGGGGCCGCGGCGGGCGAGTTGGTGGTCGAGGTAGGTGACGGCGTCCCGGTGGTTGACCGCGTTCCAGGCGTGCGGGCGGCCGTAGGCGTCCAGGGTGAGCAGGACGGCCTGGGCACCGTGCCCGGCCCGGCGGAGTTCGGCGGCGAGGCGGGTGAAGGCCTGGCCGCCGTCGCCGAGGTCGCGGAAGGGGGCGCCGAGTTCGCGTTCGGCGCGGTCGCGGCCGCCGCGTTCGCCGGCGTCGCCCTCGGTGGGGATGCGCGGGGCCGCGCAGGTGGGGCGGCCGGTGTAGGTGTCGACGGCGGAGAGGGCGATCTCCAGGCTGTTGTTGGCCCGGCCGGGTTGGCGGTGGCCGCCCGCGTTGACGGCCTCGGTCCAGCCGCCGGCCGCCGGGTCGGGGTGGCGGGCCGGCCGGTCGTCCTGGTCGCGGGGGACCCGTCGTTCCAGTTCGGCCTGGTGCTGGGGGTCGACCGGGCCGAGCCCGCCGGGCCGTCCGTACGGGCGGCTGTCGGCGATGGTGCGCAGTCGGGGTTCGGGGTCGTCGGCGAGCGGGCCGCGGCGGGCGCGCAGGGCGAGTTGGAGGGCCAGGGCGTGGGCGGTGGCGACCGGGACGGCGCCCCAGGCCAGGGTCGGGTCGGCGAGGGGCGCGGCGGTGTCCCGGCGGCGGCCGTCGGGGTGGTGGGGCTCGGGCCGGCCGATGACCGGGGTGGTGCCGACGATCGGCGGCTCGGTCGGCGGTGGCGGTGGCGGTGGCGGTGGCGGTGCGGTGGCCGGGCCGTGGGTTCCGGCCGGGGTACGGGGTGCGCCGGACTGCGGTCCGGCGGCCACCGGCGCGCCGACGGCGGGTGCACCGGCCACGGGGGTGCCGACCACGGGGGTGCCGACCACGGGCGCGCCGATGGCGGGCGTCCCCGCCCCGACACCGCTGCCGAAGGGCGTGGCCGGGTGCGCCGGGTATCCGCCGCCGCCGGCGGCGAGCGGGCCGGGCCCGACGGCGCCGATCGGGCCGGCCACCGGGTAGCCGCCCGAGTAGGCCGGTGTCCCGAACGGCCCGGGCGCGCCGATGACGCCGCCGACACCGACCACGCCGATCGGTCGGACGACCGGGGGTGTGTCCGGCGCCGGGCTGTAGACGGGTCCGCCGGTGGACGGCGCGGTGACGGGCGCGGGCGGCGCGGCCACGGAGTCGGTCCGTACGGTCACCGGCACGGTGCCGCCACCGCCGTTGGTGCGGGTGGGCGCCTGGAGCGGGTAGTCCCCGTCCGACCAGCCCGCCGCCGGCGATGAGCCGCCCTGGTGGGCGGGGGCCGCCGCCCGGACCGACGGCCCGTCGTCCCGGGCGGGCGGCGACCAGTCGGCGGCCGCGGCCACGGCCCGGTGCGACCCGCCGTACGAGCCTCCGTACGCGGGGCCGGTGGCCGCCGCCGCGGCCGGGTCGGCCGTCGGCACCGGGGCCGGGACGGCCGTGGGGTCCGCGGTGGGGTCCGCGACGTACGACGCCGCGGAGAGCACGGACGGGACCACCGGCGCGCCGGCCCGGTCCGCCGTCGGCTCCCCCGGCACCTTCGGGTCGCCCCCGGGAGCCCCGGGAGCCCTGGGGTCCCTGGGGTCCCTGGGGTCCCGAGGGTTGGTCAGGTCGGTCAGGTCGGTCAGGTCGGCGAGCGGCAGCCCGTGCAGGTCCTTGCCCGCCCGGTCGGTGAGCACCGGCTGCCCGTGCTCGTCGAGCCGGACGGCGAGGCCGGCCACCCCGACCACCGGCTTGCCGTCCGGCCCGGTCACCACCAGCAGCCCGGCGGCATCGGCCACCGGTGTGCCGTCGGAGCGCAGGATGACCGGCTTGCCGTCCGTGCCGAGGACGGGCTGCCCGTGGGCGTCGAGCGCGACGCTGAGGCCGGGCACGCCGACCAGCGGCTTGCCGTCCTTCCCGGAGAGCACGACCAGGCCGGTGCCGTCCTTGCCGAGCACGCCCGGTTCGCCCAGGGCGGCGGGCAGTCCGGCGGCGAGCGGGTCGAAGCCGGCCGCGGTGCGGTAGGAGGCGGTGGTGACGCCGGGCGTGGCCGCGGTGCCCAGGCGCAGCAGGGCGACGGCGGAGGGGTCCTTGAGCGCGGTGGCCAGGGCGTCCTTCATGCCGCGGCCGAGTTCGGCGAGCAGTCCGGCGATCTTGCGGGCGGCGGTCTCCACCGCGACGGCCTCGATGCCCGCGGCGACCTGGTCGGCGGCGGTGTTCTCGACGCCGGCCGCGAAGCCGGCGACGGACTTCGCCAGTCCGCCGAACACTCCCGTCCGGCCGGTCTGCCCGCTCTGCCCCGTCTGCCCGGTCCGGTCGGCGTTGCGGGCCACCTCGGCCGCGGTCCGCCGGACCTCGGCGGCCTGTTCCCGGGCCTGTTGGAGCTCGGCGGCCAGGTTCCGCAGGGTGGCGATGATCTCGGCCTTGCAGCCGTCGACGTCCTGCGCGGCGGTGTCGAAGGCGGCGGCGACCAGCCCGACCGCGGTGTGGGCGTCCGGCAGGCGGCCCTTGCCGCCGTCGCTGCAGGTGCGCCAGTAGGCGGTGAAGGAGTCGACGGCGTGGCCGGTGTTGTCGGCGGCCACGCGCTGGGCGGACTCGCCGCCCCGGCGGGTGATCCGTTCGGCCTCCGCCGCGAACTCCCGCCAGTGCGCGGCCGCCGTGCGCAGGGCCCCCTCGTCGGCCTGCGGCCACGGGTGGCCGGTCCTGGCCAGGAGCGGGACCAGTTCCTCGGGCAGTTTCCGGGACACGCGCTTCTCCCCCTTCGAGCCGGGCCGTTCAGACCGACATGTCCTGGGGGACGGCCGGTGCCGCCCCCGGGGTTGCCCCGGTTCCCGAAGCCGTCGGCGGGCCCTGGTGGACGGCGGGCCTGGCGACCGCCCCCGGCGCGGCCGCGGCCGGTCCGGTGTTCGCGCCGAAGCCGTCCGCCGTCGAGGTGTCGGTGTCGGTGGTCCGCTCGGCCATGGTGTGCAGTCCGGCGCCGACCTGGCCCACCTGGCCGGCCAGGGCTCTGAGCCCGCCGAGGAGTTCACCGTGCGCCGGGCCGTAGACGGCGGCGAAGGCGCTGCCCGGCTGGTCGGCGCCCCAGGGCGCGCCGAGCGCGGCCAGGTCCTTCTCCAAGGTGCCGACGGCCTTGCCGAGTTCACGTCCGAGCTTCTCGAACTCCCTGCCCTCGCCGTGGAGTTCCCACGGCTTGAGGGCGAACCCGGTGCCGTCGCCGTCGGACTCGCCGGTGCTGCCGCCTGCCATCCCCGTACCTCCCCGTAGCGGACCGCGGCCGCCATCCTAGGCACGCGGCCGCCTCCGCCCGGCGGACGGCCGCACCTCTTCACCCCGCCTTCACCGCGTCCCGGGCGCGTGCCCAACGCGACCCGGGCGCGTGCCGAACGCGTCCCGGACGCGTCCCGGGCGCGCGGCGGGCGTCGCCCACCGGCCCGTACACCCCCGCGAAGCTCTACCCTTGCCGGGTGGCACCAGCAGAAACGTCCAAGAAGAAGGCCAAGGCGAAGCCCCCGGCCGCCCCCGCCCCCGTCGACCTCGCGATGCCGACCCTGCGCCGCGAGATCCCGCGCGACGAGGTCCCGCTCGACTTCCCGCGCGCCTGGGTCGAGTTCGCCGACCCCGCCGACGAGGAGCAGGTCTTCCGCTGCGACCTGACCTGGCTGACCTCCCGCTGGTCCTGCGTCTTCGGCCAGGGCTGCCACGGCATCCGCGAGGGCCGCGGCGAGTCGGACGGCTGCTGCACGCTGGGCGCCCACTACTCGGACGAGGACGACGAGAAGCGCGTCCTCGGCCACGCGGCCCGGCTGACGCCCGAGCTGTGGGAGAACTTCGCCGAGGGCACCGACGCCAAGGGCCGGATCCGCAACGACGGCGGCGTCACCATGCTGGACGAGGACGGCGACCGCCAGACCCGCCGGGTCGACGGCGCCTGCATCTTCGTGAACAGCCCGGACTTCGCGGGCGGCGCCGGCTGCGCCCTGCACGCGCTGGCCCTCAAGGAGGGCCGCGAGCCACTGGAGACCAAGCCGGACGTCTGCTGGCAGCTGCCGGTCCGCCGCACCTACGACTGGATCGACCGCCCCGACGACACCCGCTACCTCCAGGTGACGATCGGCGAGTACGACCGCCGCGGCTGGGGCCCGGGCGGCCACGACCTGCACTGGTGGTGCACCGGCGCCCCGGCCGCGCACCAGGGCGCGGTGGCGGTGTACGTCAGCTACCGCCCCGAGCTCACCGAGCTGATGGGCCGCGAGGCGTACGAGGTGCTGGCCCGGCTGTGCGAGGAGCGCATCGCCACCAAGGGCGACCGCAGGGTGGCCCCGCACCCGGCGGACCCGGTCAAGAAGGCCAAGGACAAGAAGTAGCGGCTGCGGGCCCGGTCCCCCTCAGGGGAGCCGGGCCTGCCGTCGGTAGACCGGTCGGTCCAGGCGGCCCTCGGTAGACCGGTCGGTCCAGAACCACCAGTAGACCGGTCGGTCCAGACGACCCTCGGTAGACCGGTCGGTCCAGACAACCCTCAGTAGACCGGTCGGTCTATTTGTCGATGTCGCCGACCACGAAGAACATCGACCCGAGGATCGCCACCATGTCGGCGACCAGCGTCCCGGGCAGCAGCTCGGTGAGCGCCTGGATGTTGTTGAAGGACGCCGAGCGCAGCTTGAGCCGCCACGGCGTCTTGTCGCCGCGCGAGACCAGGTAGTAGCCGTTGACCCCGAGCGGGTTCTCGGTCCACGCGTAGGTGCTGCCCTCGGGCGCCTTGAGCACCTTGGGCAGCCGCTGGTTGACCGGGCCGGGCGGGAGGGTGGCGAGCTTGTCGAGGCAGGCGTCGGCGAGGTCCAGCGCGTTGCCGGTCTGCTCCAGCAGGCACTCGAAGCGGGCGAGGCAGTCGCCCTCTTCGCGGGTGACGACGGTGAGCACCTGCCGCAGTTCCTCGGAGCCGTACGCGAGGTAGGGCTCGTCGCGGCGCAGGTCGAGGTCGAGGCCGCTGGCCCGGGCGATCGGGCCGCTGACCCCGTACGCCTGCGCCTGGGCCGCGGTGAGCACGCCGACGCCGGCGGTGCGGGCGCGGAAGATCTCGTTGCCGAGGACGAGGTCCTCGAAGACCGGCAGCTGGGAGCGGACGGTGGCGACGGCGGCGCGGACCCGGCCGAGCCAGCCGGCCGGGAGGTCCTCCTTGAGGCCGCCGACCCGGTTGAACATGTAGTGCATCCGGCCGCCGGAGGCCTCCTCCAGCACGTGCTGGAGGTCCTCGCGGCCGGTGAAGGCGTGGAAGATCGGGGTGATCCCGCCGAGTTCCAGGGGGTAGGAGCCGAGGAACATCAGGTGGTTGAGCACCCGGTTGAGCTCGGCGAGCAGGGTGCGGATCCACACCGCCCGCTCGGGGACCTCCATGCCGAGCATCCGCTCGACGCCGAGCACCACGCCGAGTTCGTTGGAGAAGGCGGAGAGCCAGTCGTGCCGGTTGGCCAACATGATGATCTGCCGGTAGTCACGGGCCTCGAACAGCTTCTCCGCGCCGCGGTGCATGTAGCCGATCACCGGCTCGGCGGTGACGATCCGCTCGCCGTCGAGCAGCAGGCGCAGCCGCAGCACGCCGTGGGTGGCCGGGTGCTGCGGGCCGATGTTGAGCACCATGTCGGTGGTGCCCGCCCCGCCGGTGAAGTTCTCGGCTCCCGCCCCGATGCCGACCGTGGTCTCCCTCATGACCCCAGAGTCTGCCATCCCGGCAGGGCCGCCAGGCTCGTCGGTACCGGCATGCGGACGGCTTGCAGGACCCAGCCGAAGCCGCCCAGCCCGGCCGGGTCGGTGAGTTCGGCCCCCTCCCCCGCGCCGCTGAGCGCCCGCAGGTAGCCGGCCGGGTCGGTGGAGGCGAGCGCCAGCGGCGGGCGCCCGCCGCTGACCCCGAGCGCGCGCAGGGCCTCGCGCTGCGTCGTCCACAGGCTGTGGAGACCGGGGACGGCGACGGCGTCCAGCGCGACGTGCGCGGTCACGTCGCGGGAGCCGTCCGGCACCGGGGCCACCTCCCGGCCGTCCCGGAAACCGGTGAAGGTCCCGAACGGCGGCCGCCGCCCGGCCGTGTGCCCGTAGTCGACGGCGACGGCCAGGCCGCGCTCCAGCCCGGCCACCGCCCGGGCCCAGGCGGCGTCCCGGGGCGCCCCGAACTCCACCACCTCCCCGGGCTCGACGGCCGGCCACCAGCGCTCGGCCCAGGCCGCGTCGGCCGCCGAGACGGGTTCGCCGAGGCGTTCCTCGCCGGTCGCGGTGTCCACCTCGCGGTAGCGCAGCACCCCGTCCTCGTCGACCTCCCCGGCGTCCAGCGGCACGTTGTCCAGCCACTCGTTGGCGAACAGCAGCCCGGTCACCCCGCGCGGCGGCTCCGTCGTCCACAGGGCTGTGGACGGGAGTCCGGCGGGCCGGTCGGCGAGCTCCACGCCGTACGGGCGCAGCCGGGCGAGCACCGGCCCGGGCAGTTCGGCCAGCACCCCGGCCAGCAGTTCCCCGCGCCCGGCCCCGACGTCGATCAGGGCCAGCTCCTCCGGACGACCGAGGGCCTCGTCAACCTCCAGCAGCAGCCGGGCCACCGCACGGGCGAACCTCGGCGAGGCGTGCACCGAGGTCCGGAAGTGCCCGGCCGGGCCCTCCGGCCTGCGGTAGAAGCCGCCGTCCCGGTCGTACAGGGCCCGTTCCATGGCGGGCGCCCACCGCATCCACGTCATGGGGCGGGACGCTACCCGCCGGTGCGCGGCCCCTCCCACCCGGAGCGGGGGCGTCTCCGACCTACGGAGTAGGACGGATCGCCCTACCGGCGGACCTGGGCACCTCGTGCGACTGCCTAGGCTGGACACGTGCATCGACTCAACGCCTGGCTCCGCCGTCACCCCATGGTGGTCGACGCCGTCTGGGCGTCGCTCGTGCTCTTCTTCGCCCTGGTGTCCGACAGTTCCTCCGACAGCGGCTGGCGCCTCAACTCCGAGATCCTGGTCGCGGTGCTGCTGCCGCTGCTAATGGTCTTCCGCCGGCGCTTCCCCGACGTCACCGTCGCCGCCGCCACCGGTGTCGGCCTCGGGCAGGTCGCCGCCGACATCGACCCGGGCGCCTCCTCCATCGCCTACCTGGTGTTCGCCTACACCGGCGCCGCCTTCGGCCAGAAGTGGACCTCCCGGCTCGCCCTGCTCGCCGGGCTCTCCGCCGGTCCGCTGGCGTTCTGGCGGATGCACCTGGTGAAGACGTCCACCACCGACCACACCGGGGTGTACGTCTCCCGGCCGTACGGCGTCGCCGAGGCGCTGCTGGTCACCGTGCTGATGAGCACCCCGTTCATCCTCTGCTGGGCCTGGGGCCGGCTGACCAGGGTGCGGCGCGCCTACCTGACCGAGCTGGAGGACCGCGCGGCCCGGCTGGAGCGCGAGCGGGACGCCCAGTCCAAGGTGGCCGTGGCGGCCGAGCGGGCCCGGATCGCCCGCGAGCTGCACGACGTGGTCGCGCACAACGTGTCGGTGATGATCGTCCAGGCCGACGGCGCCGCCTACGTGCTGGACAACTCCCCGCAGCAGGCGAAGGAGGCACTCGGCACGATCGCCTCCACCGGGCGGCAGGCCCTGGTCGAGATGCGCCGCCTGCTGGGCGTGCTGCGCACCGCCGGCACCGCCGAGGAGTACGTCCCGCAGCCGGGCGTCGAGGAGCTGCCCGACCTCCTGGAGCAGGTCCGCACGGCCGGGCTGGAGGTCGACTACGCGACCTCCGGGCACCCGCGCGAACTCCCCCGCGGCGTCGAGCTGACGGTCTACCGGATCGTCCAGGAGGCGCTGACCAACGTCCGCAAGCACGGCGGCCCCGACGTGCACGCCCGGGTGGCGGTCGACTTCGGCGAACGCGAGCTGGCCGTCCTGGTGGAGGACGACGGCCGCGGCAGCACCGACGAACAACTGGCCGCCGGCGGCACGGACGGTCTGGGCCACGGCCTGATCGGCATGCGCGAGCGGGTCGGCATGGTCAGCGGGAGCCTCGACGTGGGCCCCCGCCCCGGCGGCGGCTTCCGGATCCGCGCCGTCCTCCCGCTCAAGGCGGCACACTAGCCCCCCGTCCTCTGTTAGGAGCCACCTTGACCATCCGCGTGATGCTCGTCGACGACCAGGAACTGCTGCGCACCGGCTTCCGGATGATCCTCCAGTCGCAGGGCGACATCGAGATCGCCGCCGAGGCGGGCGACGGCGCCCAGGCGCTGGAGCGGCTGCGGCACACGCAGGTGGACGTGATCCTGATGGACGTGCGGATGCCGCGCCTGGACGGTGTGCAGGCGACCCGCCGGATCTGCCTGGCCGAGGACGGCAGCCCGCTGCCGAACGCCCCGCACGTGCTCATCCTCACCACCTTCGACCTGGACGAGTACGCCTTCGCCGCGCTCAAGGCCGGGGCCAGCGGCTTCCTGCTCAAGGACGTCCCGCCGACCGAGCTGGTGGCCGCGATCCGCGCGGTGCACGGCGGGGACGCCGTGGTCGCCCCGACCACCACCCGGCGGATGATCGACCGCTTCGCCGAGGTGCTGCCGACCCCGCACAGCGCGCCGGGCTCGGACGTCCTGGGCCCGCTGACCGAGCGCGAGCGGGAGGTGTTCCTGCTGGTCGCCCAGGGCCTGTCGAACGGCGAGATCGCGGCCCGGCTGGTGCTCTCCGAGGCCACCGTGAAGACCCACGTCGGCCGGATCCTGGCCAAGCTGGGGCTGCGCGACCGGGTCCAGGCGGTGGTGCTGGCGTACGAGGCCGGGCTGATCCGGGCCGGGGCGTCCGACTAGGGCCTAGCCACGCCCAGGGACGACTGCCGGGGCCGCCCGTACACTGGGGCGGTACGTCCGGTACCCGACGCGGACCGGAACGGTCATTCAGGACAAGGGTGGACATGGATTCGTCCGACTTCGCCGACTTCGGAGAGTTCGCCCCGCTCGCCGACGGCCTCGGCGACCCCAGCAGCCGACCGGCCCGGCTCGCCGTCGGCGTGGTCGGCACCGGCCGGGTCGGCCCCGCGCTGGGCGCCGCCCTGCAGCTCGCCGGGCACACCGTGGTCGCCGCCTCCGGGGTGTCCGCCGCCTCCCGCCGCCGCGCCGAGTCCCTGCTGCCGGGCGTGCGGATCGTCACCCCGCCGCAGGTGATGGCCGCCGCCGACCTGGTGCTGCTGACCGTCCCGGACGACGCGCTCGCCGACCTGGTGGCCGGGCTGGTCGCCACCGGGGCGGTCCGCCCCGGCCAGCTGCTGGTGCACACCTCCGGCGCGCACGGCGTCGGCATCCTGGAGCCCGCCGCCCGGGCCGGGGCGCTGCCGCTGGCCCTGCACCCCGCGATGACCTTCACCGGCACCTCGGTGGACCTCGCCCGGCTGGCCGGCTGCCCCTTCGGGGTGACCGCCCCCGAGGAGCTGCGGCCGGTCGCCGAGGCGCTGGTGGTGGAGATGGGCGGCGAGCCCGAGTGGGTGCCCGAGGAGGTCCGCCCGCTCTACCACACCGCCCTCGCGCACGGCGCGAACCACCTGGTCACCCTGGTCGCCCAGGCGATGGACCTGCTGCGCACGGCCGGCGTCGCCGAGCCCGGCCGGATGCTCGGCCCGCTGCTCGGCGCCGCCCTGGACAACAGCCTGCGCTCCGGCGACGCGGCCCTCACCGGCCCGGTCGCCCGGGGCGACGCGGGCACCGTACGGCGCCACCTGGCGCAGCTCAGTACGGTGTCCCCGGACATCCCGGCGGCGTACCGGGCGATGGCCCGCGCCACCGCGCAACGGGCGCTCGCCAACGGGACGATCGACGACGCGTCGGCGGCGGCGCTGCTGGACGTACTGAACGAGGAGAAGCACTGATGGCACGCGGGAAGCAGCCGAGCAAGGCCCAGCGGGCGCCGAAGGTCCACCGGGCCGTCGTCACCCACACCGTGGACGACTTCGAGGCCGCGTTCTGGCCGGACGAGAGCCCGGTGGACAACGCCGTGGTGATGACCATGGGCGCCCTGCACGAGGGCCACGCCGCGCTGGTCCGGGCCGCCCGCAAGCAGGTCGGCCGGGAGGGCCGGGTCGCGGTCACGGTCTTCGTCAACCCGCTGCAGTTCGGCCCGGCCGAGGACCTGGAGCGCTACCCGCGCACCCTGGACGCCGACGTCAAGCTGGCCGAGGAGAACGGCGCCGACGTGGTGTTCGCGCCGTCCGTCGAGGAGGTCTACCCGAACGGCGAGCCGCAGGTGCGCCTGGCGGCCGGCCCGATGGGCGGGCGCTTCGAGGGCGCCACCCGCCCCGGCCACTTCGACGGGGTGCTGACCGTCGTCGCCAAGCTGCTGCACATCACCGACCCGGACTTCGCCTTCTTCGGCGAGAAGGACGCCCAGCAGCTGGCGCTCATCCAGCGGATGGTCGCCGACCTGGACTTCGACGTCGAGATCGTCGGCGTGCCGACCGTCCGCGAGGAGGACGGCCTGGCGCTGTCCTCGCGCAACCGCTACCTCTCCGAGGAGGAGCGCACCCGCGCCCTCGCCCTGTCCAAGGCCCTGTTCGCCGGCCGGGACGTCGCCGCGCAGGGCCCGAAGGCCGTGCGCGAGGCCGCCTCCGCCGTCCTGGACGGCGCCGAGGGCGTCACCCTCGACTACCTCGCCCTGATCGACCCGCACGACTTCTCCGAGGCGGCGGACGACTTCCAGGGCGAGGCGGTGCTGGCCGTCGCCGCACAGGTGGGCTCGACCCGCCTGATCGACAACGTTCACGTCATCTGCCGCTAGGCAGCTGACCGTCCAGCACGGAATCGTTCGCTGAACAGTTCGCCGAACAGGTAGTTCAACCCCTCAGGCATGCACTCACAGGAGGCGTGACCCGCAATGCTCCGCACCATGCTCAAGTCCAAGATCCACCGGGCCACCGTGACCCAGGCCGACCTGCACTACGTCGGCTCGGTCACGGTGGACGAGGACCTGCTCGACGCCGCCGACCTGCTCCCCGGCGAGCTGGTCCACATCGTCGACATCAACAACGGCGCCCGGCTGGAGACGTACACCATCGCCGGCCCGCGCGGCACCGGCGTGATCGGCATCAACGGCGCCGCCGCCCGCCTGGTCCACCCGGGCGACCTCGTCATACTCATCGCCTACGGGCAGATGGACACGGCCGAGGCCAAGGGCTACGAGCCGAAGGTGGTCTTCGTGGACGGGAACAACCGGATCACCGGCTTCGGCGGCGACCCGGCGCAGGCCCCGGAGGGCAGCGGACTGCTCCGCGGCGACGCGGCGTACCGTGACGAGGACGGCGCGGCCACCACGGCCACGCGCTGAAGGAGCCACTGAGTCATGTCCGCTACGCACCGCCTCACCGCCCCGGCCCCGGGCTGGACCGCCGCCACCGACGTGGTCGTGGTCGGCTCCGGCATCGCCGGTCTCACCGTCGCCCTCAACGTCCGCAAGGCCGGCCTGCGGGCCATGGTGGTCACCAAGGCGGTGCTGGACGAGGGCTCCACCCGCTGGGCCCAGGGCGGCATAGCCGCCGCCCTGGGCGAGGGGGACACCCCGGAGCAGCACCTGGACGACACCCTGGTGGCCGGCGCCGGCGTCTGCGACGAGGAGGCCGTCCGCACCCTGGTCACCGAGGGCCCGGACGCCGTCCGCCGGCTGATCGCCGTCGGCGCGGCCTTCGACCGCGACGCGGACGGCGAGATCCTGCTCACCCGCGAGGGCGGCCACCACCGCCACCGGATCGTGCACGCGGGCGGGGACGCCACCGGCGCGGAGGTCTCCCGCGCCCTGGTCGCCGCCGTCCGCAGCGACCCGGACCTCGAACTGATCGAGCACGCGCTCGTCCTCGACCTGCTGACCGACGCCGAGGGCCACACCGCCGGGCTGACCCTGCACGTGATGGGCGAGGGCCAGCGCGACGGCGTCGGCGCCGTCCGGGCCCGCGCCGTGGTGCTCGCCACCGGTGGCCTGGGGCAGGTCTTCTCCGCCACCACCAACCCGGCCGTCTCCACCGGCGACGGCGTGGCCCTGGCCCTGCGGGCCGGCGCCGCCGCCGCCGACCTGGAGTTCGTCCAGTTCCACCCGACCGTGCTCTGGCTCGGCCCGGACGCCGCGGGCCAGCAGCCGCTGGTCTCCGAGGCCGTGCGCGGCGAGGGCGCCCACCTGGTGGACGCGGACGGCGTGCGCTTCATGGTCGGCCAGCACGAGCTGGCCGAACTCGCCCCGCGCGACATCGTCGCCAAGGCCATCACCCGGCGCATGCAGGAGCAGGGCTCCGACCACATGTTCCTGGACGGGCGGCACTTCGGGGCCGAGATGTGGGAGCACCGCTTCCCCACCATCCTGGCCTCCTGCCGCTCGCACGGCATCGACCCGGTCACCGAGCCGATCCCGATCGCCCCGGCCGCGCACCACGCCGCCGGCGGCATCCGCACCGACCGGCACGGCCGCACCTCCGTCCCCGGCCTGTACGCCTGCGGCGAGGTCGCCTGCACCGGGGTGCACGGCGCCAACCGGCTGGCCTCCAACTCCCTGCTGGAGGGCCTGGTCTTCGCCGAGCGGATCGCCGCCGACCTGGCCGAGCGGCACACGGCCGGCGAACTGCCCGAGCGCACCGTGGACGTGGCCGCCGCGCAGGCCGCCCGGCCGGTGCCGCTGCCGGCCTCCGAGGCGCGCGCCGAGATCCAGCGGCTGATGTCGCGCGGCGCGGGCGTGCTGCGCTCGGCCGCCTCGCTGGCCGACGCCGCGGCCGGGCTGGCCCTGCTCGGCGAGCAGGCCCGCTCCCACGTGGCCGAGGAGAAGCCGGCCGACCCCCGGGTGGAGACCTGGGAGGCCGCCAACCTGCTGCTGGTCGCCACCGCCCTGGTGGCGGCCGCCGCGCAGCGCGAGGAGACCCGCGGCGGCCACTGGCGCGAGGACTTCCCCGAACGCGACGACGCCCACTGGCGGCGCCACCTGATCACCACCCTCGCCGCCTCCGGCGACCCCGTCAGCACTCCCGAGGAGCAGTAGAACCATGACCCACGCGCACGAGGAACTCCCCCTGGCCGACCAGGGCGGCTGCGGCGACGGCTGCGCCTGCGGGGACGGCGAGGGCTACGAGACCGGCCTGGACCCGCAGCTGGCCGAGCTGCTGGAGGAGGCCGGGCTGGACCCGATCGAGGTCGAGGACATCGCCACCCTGGCGCTGGCCGAGGACCTGGCCGGCGGCGAGGACGTCACCTCGGTGGCCACCGTGCCCGCCGACGCGGTCGCGACCGCCGACTTCACCGCCCGCCAGGCCGGTGTGGTGGCCGGCCTGCGGGTCGCCGAGGCGGTCGTCTCGCTGGTCTGCGAGGAGGAGTTCGAGGTCGAGCGGCACGTCCAGGACGGCGACCGGGTGGAGGCCGGCCAGGTGCTGCTGTCGGTCCGCTCGCGCACCCGCGACCTGCTGACCGCCGAGCGCAGCGCGCTCAACCTGCTCTGCCGCCTGTCCGGCATCGCCACCGCGACCCGGGCCTGGGCGGACGCCCTGGAGGGCACCGGCGCGGTCGTCCGGGACACCCGCAAGACCACCCCGGGCCTGCGCGCCCTGGAGAAGTTCGCGGTCCGCTGCGGCGGCGGCGCCAACCACCGGATGGCGCTCTCGGACGCCGCCCTGGTGAAGGACAACCACGTGGTCGCCGCGGGCGGCGTGGCCGAGGCCTTCCGGGCCGTCCGGGCCGCGTACCCGGAGCTGGCGGTCGAGGTCGAGGTGGACGAGCTGGCGCAGATCCCCCCGGTGCTGGAGGCCGGTGCGGACCTGATCCTGCTGGACAACTTCACCGTCGAGCAGTTGAAGGAGGCCGTCGCGCTGGTGGCCGGCCGGGCGAAGCTGGAGGCCTCCGGCGGACTGACCCTGGCCGGCGCGCGCGAGGTCGCCCAGACTGGTGTCGACTACCTGGCCGTGGGCGCGCTGACCCACTCCTCGCCGATCCTGGACATCGGCCTGGACCTGCGCGCCTGACCGTCAGGTCGAGAGCGGTTCCTGCCCCGATCCCGTCCCGACTCGCAGAAAGCGTTCCCGTGCTCCTCACCATCGACGTCGGCAACACCCAGACCACGCTCGGCCTGTTCGACGGCGAGGAAGTGGTGGAACACTGGCGGATCTCCACCGATCCGCGCCGCACGGCCGACGAACTGGCGGTGCTGCTGCACGGGTTGACGGGCAGTCGCACCGCGGTCCGGGAGGCCGCGGTGGAGGGCCTGGCGATCTGCTCCTCCGTCCCCGCCGTGCTCCACGAGCTCCGCGAGGTGACCCGCCGCTACTACGGCGACGTCCCCGCAGTGATCGTGGAGCCCGGCGTGAAGACCGGGGTGCACGTCCTGATGGACAACCCCAAGGAGGTCGGCGCGGACCGGATCGTCAACGCGCTGGCCGCCAACCACCTGTACGGCGGCCCGTGCATCGTGGTCGACTTCGGCACCGCGACCACCTTCGACGCCGTCAACGCGCGCGGCGACTACGTGGGCGGCGCGATCGCCCCCGGCATCGAGATCTCGGTCGAGGCGCTCGGCGTCCGCGGCGCCCAGCTGCGCAAGATCGAGCTGGCCCGGCCGCGCAACGTGATCGGGAAGAACACCGTCGAGGGCATGCAGTCCGGCATCCTCTACGGCTTCGCCGGTCAGGTCGACGGCCTGGTCGAGCGGATGGCCCGGGAGCTGGCCAAGGACCCGGACGACGTCCAGGTGATCGCCACCGGCGGGCTCGCCCCGCTGGTCCTCGGCGAGGCCACCACCATCGACGAGCACGAGCCCTGGCTGACCCTGATCGGCCTGCGCCTGGTGTACGAGCGCAACCGGCCGAGCTGACCCCGCCCGCCGTCCCCGCTGCCCCGCACCCCCGGTCACTCGGCTGACCCGGTGGGTGCGGGGCAGCGTCACAGGCTTGGCGAAAGGTTTCTCCAGCGGGCCGACCGCGCGGAATTCCGCGCGACGTTACCGACAAATCGGATATTCCTCACGTAGTGTCAACCCATGCCTACGCCACACGGATCGCGCGGCGGCATGGCCTTCAGCGCCGACGAAGTCCGCGTGCTGCGCCGAGCCCTCGCCCAAGCCCTGCACCCCGCCGTCCCCGTCCACCTCCAGGCCCCCGACCGGACGGCGCTCGCCGGGCCCGGCGCCGAGCTGTGGGCGGAGGACGTCCAGGACGCCCTGCACCTGACCGAGGCCATCGACGAGGCCGTCCAGGAGGGCGGCCGGCTGCGCGCCTTCCTGCTCGCCGACCTCGGCCGCTACCGCGCCGCCCTGCCCGGCAGCGCCCCCGGCTACCTGGAGCGCCTGGAGGAGGCGGTGACCGACGGCTACCTGCCCGGACCCGAGGACCTCACCGCCCTGCGCGGGCTGACCCGCCAGCCCTGCGGCCACGGCGAGCGGGCCCGCCGCTCCCGGCTCGCCGGGCGCTGCCACGCCCTGGCCGAGGCCGCCGTCCGTGAGCGCCTGGCGCTCTCCACCGGGCAGCCGCGCCACCTGGTGGCCGTACCGAACCCCGCCGCACCACCCAGCAGTCACCCCACCCCTGTAGGAGGACGGATCACGATGAGCAGCACCGACTCCCGGGACTCCCGCCCGGAGCAGCCCGCCGCCGCGCAGACCCCGCCCCGCCCGCACCGGATGCCCACCCCGGCCGAACTCTTCGGCCGCCGCCCCAAGCCTCCGGCCCGGCCCGCCCCGGAGGCCGGGCGGGACGGCGAGGAGGTCGAGCTCGCCACCGGCACCGGCTGAGCCGCCCGCACCCGCCCCGGAGGGGAGGCCGTCGGTCCGACGGCCTCCCCTCCGGCGATATCCGGTCGCGGAGCACCGTGTGTGGCTGGCTACCCTTGTGGGGTGAGCGATCAGAGCCTTGTCCCCGCGACCGACGACCTTCCCGAGCAGATGCGCGTCCGGCGCGAGAAGCTGGACCGGCTCCGGGCGGCCGGGGTCGACCCGTACCCGGTCGGATTCCCCCGCACCAGCACCATCGCGGACCTGCGTGCCAAGCACCCGGACCTCGAACCCGACACCGCGACCGGCGAGCGCGCCGGCATCACCGGCCGGGTGATCCTGTCCCGCACCGGCGGCAAGCTCTGCTTCGCCACCCTGCGCGACGGCTCCGGCGACCTCCAGGTGATGTTCTCCCTGGACAAGCTCGGCGCCGAGCGGCTGGCGGCCTGGAAGTCCGACATCGACCTGGGCGACCAGGTCGGCGTCGAGGGCGAGGTGATCACCTCCAAGCGCGGCGAGCTGTCGGTGATGGTGGACCGCTGGGAGCTCACCGCCAAGTGCCTGCGCCCGCTGCCGGACAAGCACAAGGGCCTGACCGACCCGGAGGCCCGGGTCCGCCAGCGCTACGTCGACCTGATCGTGAACCCCGAGGCGCGCGAGATCCTGCACCTGCGCAGCAAGGTCGTCCGCTCGATCCGCCGCACCTACGAGGACCGCGGCTACATCGAGGTCGAGACCCCGATGCTGCAGCCGGTGCACGGCGGTGCCAACGCGCGTCCGTTCAAGACGCACATCAACGCGTACGACATCGACCTCTACATGCGCATCGCCCCCGAGCTGTACCTCAAGCGGCTGGTGGTCGGCGGCGCCGAGAAGGTCTTCGAGATCAACCGCAACTTCCGCAACGAGGGCGCGGACTCCACCCACAACCCGGAGTTCACCTCGCTGGAGTCGTACGAGGCCTACGGCGACTACGACACCCAGGCCGAGCTGATCCGCGCGACGATCGTCAACGCCGCCCGGGACGCCCTGGGCACCACGGTGATCAAGGGCCTCGACCCGCACGGCGTGGAGCACGAGATCGACCTGGCCGAGCCGTGGGCGGAGGTCAGCGTCTACCCGGGCATCTCCGCCCACCTGGGCGTCGAGGTCACCCCGGAGACCTCCGTCGAGGAGCTGCGCGCGCTGGCCACCGAGCACGGCATCCCGTTCGAGAAGAACTGGGGCCACGGCCAGATCGTGCTGGAGATGGTGGAGCGCCTGCTGGAGGAGAACGCCGTCCGGCCGACCTTCATCAAGGACTACCCGACCGAGGTCTCCCCGCTGACCCGCCAGCACCGCTCGGTCGCGGGCGTGGCCGAGAAGTGGGACCTGGTGATCTTCGGCACCGAGATCGGCACCGCCTACTCCGAGCTGGTCGACCCGGTCGAGCAGCGCGCCCGCCTGACCGCGCAGTCCCTGCTGGCCGCCGGCGGCGACGTCGAGGCGATGCAGGTGGACGAGGACTTCCTGCGCGCCCTGGAGTACGCGATGCCCCCGACCGGTGGCCTGGGCCTCGGCGTGGACCGCCTGATCATGCTGCTGACCGGCAAGAACATCCGGGAGACCGTGCTCTTCCCGCTGGTGAAGCCGGAGCCGAAGGCCTCCGCCGCCGCGGCGGAGAAGACCGAGGAGGAGTGACCTGATGGACTACGTCAGCGCGATCGTGCCGCCGCTGGTCATGGCGATCGGCTTCGGATTCCTGGTGCGGGCCATCATCCGCAGCCAGGGCGGGGCCCAGAAGGCCAAGGAAGACACCGACTGATCGACTGGCGTCGTCAGCCGCTCCGAACCACCCGCGCCGCCATTCCCGATTCCCGGGGGTGGCGGCGCGCCGGTTTGGCGCACTTCACAAGATTTGCCCCATTCACTCCCTATCCTGGCCGCACTATGGTCCGGCAACTCGGCGAACTTGAGAACGCCATCATGACCCGGGTGTGGCGGTGGAACCGACCGGTGACGGTTCGCGAGGTTCTCCTGGATCTGCAGTCGGAACGCGAAATCGCGTACACCACGGTGATGACCGTCCTGGACAAGCTGCACAGAAAGGGCTGGCTGCGCCGCGAGCGGGTGGGCCGGGCCTATCGATATGAACCGGTCTCCTCGCGTGAGGCGTACACGGCGGCCCTGATGAACGACGCCTGGGCCACCGGCGACAATCCCGCGGCGGCCCTGGTCCACTTCTTCGGCCTGATGTCGCCGGAGCAGCGCGAGGCCCTCCGGGACGCCTTGCGGGTCGCGGCCTTGTTCCCGCCCGATCCAGCGGCGGATCAGCCCGCCCCGGATTCCCCCGCGGACGGCCCCGATACCGGCGGAGCGGATACCGGGGAGACCCCGCCGGGCGCGACGCGATAACGTCCCGCCATGGAGGTCACCATCCGCCGCGCGCGGACCACGGACGTACGGGCCGTACGCGGGCTCATCGACGCCTACTCGCGCGACGGCATTCTGCTCGACAAGCCCACAGTCACACTGTTCGAATCCGTCCAGGAGTTCTGGGTCGCGGAACGCGACGACAACGGCGCGGTGGTGGCCTGCGGCGCCCTGCACGTGATGTGGGAGGACCTCGCCGAGGTCCGCACCCTCGCGGTCGATCCGTCCTGCCGGGGCTTCGGGATCGGGCACGTGCTGTTGGAGAAGCTGGTGCAGACCGCCCGCTGGCTGGGCGTCCGTCGGATTTTCTGCTTGACGTTCGAGGTTCCGTTCTTCGCGAAACACGGTTTCGTCGAGATCGGGGAGCTCCAGGAAACCGATGATGGTACGACAGACCCGGCGGCGATCGCTACGGACGTCTATGAAGAACTCCTCCGCTCGTACGATGAAGGTGTCGCGGAGTTCCTCGACCTGGAGCGGGTGAAGCCCAACACACTGGGCAACTCACGCATGCTGCTGCACCTCTGAGCGGCTCCGCGCCGGTCAAGGGTTTGTGTTTTCCGCAGAAAGGCGCTTTCCTTTCCTTAGGCAATGGGTCGTTTAGCGGAAAGGGAAGCCCGTGGCACAGAGGGTGCAGGTCATTCTTGAAGACGATCTCGATGGCGGTTCGGCGGACGAGACGGTGACGTTCGCGCTCGACGGCGTTGCCTACGAGATCGATCTGAAGAGCGCCAACGCGGACAAGCTGCGCGGTCTGCTGGCGCCCTACCTGGAGAAGGGCCGCAAGCAGAGCGGCCGGCTGGCCGGGCCCCGCCGCCCGGGCCGCGCCGCCGCTGCGCGGCCGTCCGGCAGCGCTCCCGACACCGCGAAGGTCCGCGCGTGGGCCAAGGAGCAGGGCATGGAGGTCAACGACCGCGGCCGGGTGCCGAGCACCGTCCGCGAGGCCTACGACAAGGCCAACGTGGCCTGACCCCGGCGCCACCACCGGCCCGCCGGAGCGGATGCGGGGCCCCGGCGGCCGCGTACGGCACCGACGACACACGCGCGGGGCGCGGAGGTGACACCTCCGCGCCCCGCGGCGCGCACCGGGCCGGCCGCCGCACCGGGGCCCCGGGGCCCGGGCCTGCCCGGCCGGCCGGGGCTGCGGGCTCGGGCGGCGGAACAATCACGAGCTGTGCAACGCTGTAGGGGCGAAGCGGTAACGCGGACACCCCGGGATGGCGTACGACCGTCCCCGGCCGCCGTCGAACCACCGTCACCGCGGCCGGACTTCTCGCCAGGCGAACACCGCCACCGCGGAAACTGCGCGAGAACCGCCCCGATACCGGGTATGAATGCAGGTGGACGGGTTCTTCGACCTGTCCAGGGGCAGCATGTGCGACCGGCCGAAGAGGACCCGGCTCCGCCCCGGCGACTCTTGTTCGCCGATGGCGTAGCGGTTTCCGGTGCATCCGGCCCACCTGTGGGAACACCGATTCCCAGCATCAGGTTGGGATTGGTGTCGGCTGGTCGCGCAGCATCTCGCTCCTCTACCGGGGAGTGAATCCGTGGGCCGCGCCGCTGAGCGGGACTAGCATGCGGAAGGACAGGGCGGGGACGGACCCCGAACTGCCCGACCGCTCTGAGGAGCGATAAACGATGTTCGAGAGGTTCACCGACCGCGCGCGGCGGGTTGTCGTCCTGGCTCAGGAAGAAGCCCGGATGCTCAACCACAACTACATCGGCACCGAGCACATCCTCCTGGGTCTGATCCACGAGGGCGAGGGCGTCGCCGCCAAGGCCCTGGAGAGCCTCGGGATTTCCCTTGAGGCCGTGCGCCAGCAGGTCGAGGAGATCATCGGCCAGGGCCAGCAGGCCCCGTCCGGTCACATTCCCTTCACCCCCCGGGCGAAGAAGGTCCTGGAGCTGTCGCTCCGGGAGGCCCTGCAGCTCGGCCACAACTACATCGGCACCGAGCACATCCTGCTCGGCCTGATCCGCGAGGGCGAGGGCGTCGCCGCCCAGGTCCTGGTGAAGCTGGGTGCCGACCTCAACCGGGTGCGCCAGCAGGTCATCCAGCTGCTCTCCGGTTACCAGACCAGCGGCGGCAAGGAGTCGGCCACGGCCGGCGGGCCCGCCGAGGGCACCCCGTCGACCTCGCTGGTCCTGGACCAGTTCGGGCGCAACCTCACCCAGGCCGCCCGCGAGGCCAAGCTCGACCCGGTCATCGGGCGCGAGAAGGAGATCGAGCGGGTCATGCAGGTGCTGTCCCGCCGCACCAAGAACAACCCGGTCCTGATCGGTGAGCCCGGCGTCGGCAAGACCGCCGTGGTCGAGGGCCTGGCGCAGGCGATCGTCAAGGGCGAGGTCCCGGAGACGCTCAAGGACAAGCAGCTCTACACGCTGGACCTGGGCGCCCTGGTGGCCGGCTCGCGCTACCGCGGTGACTTCGAGGAGCGCCTCAAGAAGGTGCTCAAGGAGATCCGCACCCGCGGCGACATCATCCTGTTCATCGACGAGCTGCACACCCTGGTCGGTGCGGGCGCCGCCGAGGGCGCCATCGACGCCGCCAGCATCCTCAAGCCGATGCTGGCCCGCGGCGAGCTGCAGACCATCGGTGCCACCACCCTGGACGAGTACCGCAAGCACCTGGAGAAGGACGCCGCGCTGGAGCGCCGCTTCCAGCCGATCCAGGTCGCCGAGCCCTCGCTGCCGCACACCATCGAGATCCTCAAGGGTCTGCGCGACCGCTACGAGGCCCACCACCGGGTCTCCATCACGGACGCCGCCCTGGTCGCCGCCGCCACCCTGGCCGACCGGTACATCTCGGACCGCTTCCTGCCGGACAAGGCGATCGACCTGATCGACGAGGCCGGCTCGCGCATGCGCATCCGCCGGATGACCGCGCCGCCGGACCTGCGCGAGTTCGACGAGAAGATCGCCGACGTGCGCCGCGAGAAGGAGAGCGCGATCGACGCGCAGGACTTCGAGAAGGCCGCGTCCCTGCGCGACGACGAGAAGCAGCTCCTGCAGGCCAAGGCCAAGCGCGAGAAGGAGTGGAAGGCCGGCGACATGGACGTCGTCGCGGAGGTCAACGAGGAGCTCATCGCCGAGGTCCTGGCCACCGCCACCGGCATCCCGGTCTTCAAGCTGACCGAGGAGGAGACCTCCCGGCTGCTGCGCATGGAGGACGAGCTACACAAGCGCGTCATCGGCCAGAAGGACGCCATCAAGGCGCTCTCCCAGGCCATCCGGCGCACCCGTGCGGGCCTCAAGGACCCGAAGCGCCCCGGCGGTTCGTTCATCTTCGCCGGCCCGTCCGGCGTCGGTAAGACCGAACTGTCCAAGACGCTCGCCGAGTTCCTCTTCGGCGACGAGGACGCGCTGATCGCGCTCGACATGTCCGAGTTCTCCGAGAAGCACACCGTCTCCCGGCTGTTCGGCTCCCCGCCCGGGTACGTGGGCTACGAGGAGGGCGGCCAGCTGACCGAGAAGGTCCGCCGCAAGCCGTTCTCGGTCGTCCTCTTCGACGAGGTCGAGAAGGCCCACCCGGACATCTTCAACTCGCTGCTGCAGATCCTGGAGGACGGTCGTCTGACCGACTCCCAGGGCCGCGTGGTCGACTTCAAGAACACCGTCATCATCATGACGACCAACCTCGGCACCCGGGACATCTCCAAGGGCTTCAACCTGGGCTTCGCGGCCACGGGTGACTCCCAGACCGGGTACGAGCGGATGAAGGCGAAGGTCGGCGAGGAGCTCAAGCAGCACTTCCGCCCCGAGTTCCTGAACCGCGTCGACGACATCGTGGTGTTCCACCAGCTGTCCGAGGTCGACATCATCCAGATCGTCGACCTGATGATCGCCAAGGTGGACGAGCGGCTCAAGGACAAGGACATGGGCCTGGAGCTCAGCGTCGAGGCCAAGAAGCTGCTGGCCAAGCGCGGCTACGACCCCATCATGGGCGCCCGTCCGCTGCGCCGCACCATCCAGCGCGAGATCGAGGACCACCTCTCCGAGAAGATCCTCTTCGGCGAGCTGCGGGCCGGCCACATCGTGGTCGTGGACGTGGACGGCGACGGCAAGGACGCCAAGTTCACCTTCCGCGGCGAGGAGAAGTCGGCCGTCGCGGACACCCCGGCCGAGGTCGCTTCGTCCGGTCCGGACCTGACGAAGTAGACCAACATTTAACAGACAACTTCACAGCCACGAGCCCCCGGCGTCCGCGCCGGGGGCTCGTTGCGTTCCGGATTCCCGCGCAGGGCCCGGACCAGGCGTTTTCTGACCTGCCGTCAGCTGACATGAAATCGGCGAGCATAGCGCCGTGGCCATGTCAGGGTCAAGGTCTATCTTTTCCAGCTCCACTTCGGTCAAATGACGTCCACCTGTCTTTCATATTGGTTTACCGGGCCTTGGCCAAGAGTCAGCTCGGTCGGGGAGGGCGTCACAACGTTGAAGACCACCAGGAGAGCCGCAGCGGTCACCACCGCGGCGGCGGTCATAGTCACGCTCGGCGCGGGTCTGTTCCCGAGCAGCGCCGTCGCGGCCGGCTCGGCACCGGTTCCGAAGGACCCGGCCGACGCCGTCCAGTCCGTCAACACCGAGCACAACATCCCGGGCCCGCTGACCGCCAAGGTCGACGCGGAGAAGAAGGCCGCCACCGAGCAGCTGCTCAACGGCACCGCCCAGGTCGAGCAGCACAACGGCAGCACCAGCGTGAAGCTCGGCAAGGACAAGTACGTCGAGCTCCCCCGTGAGCGCTCGGACAAGATCTTCACGATCCTGGTCGACTTCGGCGACCAGGTCGACAACACCACCAAGACCGCCGACGGCAAGGTCAAGTACGGCGGCGAGGCCGGCCCCAAGCACAACGAGATCGAGGCGCCCGACCGCGCCACGAACAACTCGACCGCCTGGCAGGCCGACTACAACCAGCAGCACTACCAGGACCTGTACTTCGCCAAGGACAAGCCCTCGCTGAAGACCTTCTACGAGAAGCAGTCCTCGGGCCGCTACACGGTCGACGGCGTGGTCTCGGACTGGGTCCGGGTGCCGTGGAACGAGGCCCGTTACGGCTCCGACTACTGCGGCTCCAACGTCTGCTCCAGCGCCCAGGACCTGATCCGCGACGCCGTCGACATCTGGTACAAGGACCAGCTGGCGAAGGGTCAGACCAAGGAGCAGGTCAAGGCGACGCTGGCCTCGTACGACCAGTGGGACCGCTACGGGTCGCACCACGACGGGAACTTCAACCAGCCCGACGGGTACATCGACCACTTCCAGATCGTGCACGCCGGTGAGGACAAGTCGGCCGGTGGCGGCAAGCAGGGCAGCAAGGCCCTGTGGGCGCACCGCTCGTACGTCTACGGCAACCTGACCGGCCAGGCCGGCCCGGACAACAACAAGCTCGGCGGCGTCCAGGTCGGTGACTCCGGCTTCTGGATCGGCGACTACACGATGCAGCCGGAGAACGGCGGCCTCGGCGTCTTCGCGCACGAGTACGGCCACGACCTCGGTCTGCCGGACCTCTACGACACCGCCGGCAAGGGCATCGACAACTCGGTCGGCTTCTGGTCCCTGATGTCCTCCGGCTCCTGGCTCGGCGAGGGCAAGGACAGCATCGGCGACATGCCGAACGACCTCGACGCCTGGAGCAAGTACCAGCTCGGCTGGCTCAAGGTCGACCGCGCCAAGGCGGGCACCGAGTCGACGCACCACATCGGCCCGGTCGAGTACAACACCAACCTTCCGCAGGCGCTCATCGTCGACCTGCCGAAGAAGAGCATCACCACCGACATCAACAAGCCCTTCGGTGGCAACAACGAGTGGTGGAGCGGCAGCGCCGACAACCTCAACGTCACGCTGACCCGCGACATCGACCTGACCGGCAAGACCAAGGCCAGCATCAACGCCAAGGCCTGGTACGAGCTGGAGCCGGACTTCGACTACGCCTTCGGCGAGGTCTCCACCGACGGTGGCAAGACCTGGACCGTGGTGGACGGCACCTGGAACGGCGCCGCCCTCCCGAAGGAGAACGGCCGCCCGGCCCTCAGCGGCCTCACCGCCGCCTGGGGCGACCTGTCGTTCAACCTGGACGCCTACGCGGGCAAGAAGATCCAGTTCCGCTACCACAACACCACTGACGGCGGTCTGCACTACCGCGGCTTCGCGGCGGACAACATCGCCGTGGTCGCCGACGGTGCCACCGTGTTCAGCGACGACGTGGAGAACGGCGACAACGGCTGGACCGCCGCCGGCTTCACCCGCTTCGGCGGCTCGTACACCAAGGACTACGCGCAGTACTACATCGCGGAGAACAAGCAGTACGTGTCGTTCGACCAGACCCTCAAGACCGGCCCGTACAACTTCGGTTCGGCCGCCAAGCCCAGCTGGGTCGAGCACTACTCGTACCAGCCCGGCCTGCTGATCTGGTACTGGGACGAGTCGCAGACCGACAACAACGTCAGCGCCCACCCGGGCCACGGCCTGGTCCTGCCGGTCGACTCGCACCCGGCCCCGATCAAGTGGTCCGACGGCACCCTGATGCGTCCGCGCATGCAGGGCTTCGACTCGACCTTCGGTTCGCGCCGCGTCCCGGCGCTGACCCTGCACAAGGCCGACGTCGAGACCGTCATCCCGAAGTCCAAGGGCGTCGACGAGTTCAACGACCTGAAGTCCTGGTGGTCGAAGGACGACCAGTACGCCGGTGTGGACGTGCCGAAGACCGGCACCAGCATCGAGGTCGAGAACGAGTCCGCGAACTACCTGGAGACCTGGATCCGGGTCCGCCCGGTCGACAACTGATCGTCCTGACGGTCAGGCCGTGATCGCGCGGCACTGAGTTCTCCACGTCCGGCCCGCCCCCGCCACCGCGCGGGGGCGGGCCGGACGCTTTTCGGCGGCCGGGCGCTCTTCGGCGGCCGGGCGCTTTCCGTCGGCCGGCTCCGCCCGGGAGCGCGCGCACCGGGTGGCGCTGGTCACAGCGGTTCGGCGCGGTACGACCGGGCCTAGTAGTCGGCGGGGCGGGACCGCGGCGTGGACCCGGTCGGGCCTCGGCGATCCGATCTCATGATCATTACTCCGTCGGCGGGAATCCCGGCGCCACGCCGACTACACGGGGTAGTACATCGCCGGGTTTGGGGCTGCGCTCGGTGACGGTTAAAGCTGAGTGCTCCCCAGCGCAGCCGACCGCCCGACCGGGCGTTTCCGTGCTGCCCCCGCACGACCGTGAGGTACGACCCGCGATGTCCAACGTCCCGCCCGTGGGGCCGGCCCTGCGCCGGCTCGCCGTCCGCGCGACGGCCCAGGCGGCCGTCTGGCAGCCGCGGATCGGCCAGGCCGTCCGCAGCCGCGCCGTACCGTCGCTGCGGCTGCTCACGACCCCCCGGCACGCCACCCTGCCGGGCAGCCGGCAGCGGACCGAGCGCGACCACGCGGTGGCCTCGGCCGGGGCGGCCGCCGCGCTGCTGGCGGGCGTGCTGCTGATCGCCACTCCGGGCAGCGCCTCGGCGCAGACCGTACGGCCGACCACGCCCGGCAGCTCGGCCTTCACGGCCCCGCGGGCGGAGGTGCCCAACCCGGGCCTGGTGCAGGTGGCCGGGCCGAGCCCGTACAAGCTGCCGGACGACGCCGCCTCGGCGCAGGCCTTCGTGGCCGTGGCGCCCAACCTGCTGCCGCTCGACCCGGCCGCCGCGGAGCCCGCGCCCGCCGAACAGCCCGGCGCGCAGCCGGAGGCCGCACCGGACCCCGCGCCCGCGCCGGACTGGTCGGCGCCGGCGCCGGACGCGCCGACCAGCAACCCGTTCGGGAAGCCCAACCGCAGCTACGCCGCCGGGTACCACACCGGGGTGGACTTCGCGGTCTCCCCCGGCACGCCGGTGCTGGCGGTCGGCGACGCGACCGTGGTCTCGGCCGGCTGGGACGGCGCGTACGGCAAGGAGGTCGTGCTGCGGCTGGCCGACGGGCACTTCGCGCAGTACGCGCACCTGTCGGCGGTCTCGGTGTCGGCCGGCGACCGGGTGCCGGCGGGCCTACGGGTCGGACTGTCCGGGAACACCGGCAACTCGACCGGGCCGCACCTGCACTTCGAGATCCGCACCAGCAACCGCTACGGCGCGGTGGTCAACCCGATCGCCTACCTCTCCGCGCACGGCGTCACGGCGTTCTAGGACGCCGTGCCGCGGTGCCGCGGTGATCAGCCGGTGGTGCCGGTGGTGGGTCGGCCGATCCGGCTGCTGATCTCCAGCGCGACCTCGCGGGCCGCTTCGAGCGCCTCCTCCAGGTCCGCGGCCGGCAGCTTCTCGCCCCACACGTTCTCGGTCTCGCCGCAGTCGGAGGAGTCCTGCTTGAGCAGGAAGAACGCCGAGTGGGCGGTGAACAGCGCCATCGTGGCCCGCAGCCGGTCGCGGAACCCGGCGTCGGGTCCGTGCACCAGCTGCATCATGGTGATCACGCGCTCCCGGAACGCCAGCCCGGCCGGGGACTCCCGCAGCGCGGGCTGGTTCTCGTGGAAGAAGCGCAGCAGCGGGGCCCGCTCGGTCATCCCGTCCGCGTAGCGCCGGATCAACTCGTCGCGCATCTCCGGGCTCCAGGCCTCCTGCTCCCGGCCCCACGCGATGATCTCGTCGATCGGCGCGGCCATCCGCTCCACGATGCCCAGGACGATGTCGTCCTTGGTCTTGAAGTGGTAGTACAGCGCGGCCTTGGTGACGCCCAGTCGGTCGGCGATCTCACGCAGCGAGGTCTGCTCGTAGCCCTGCTCCGAGAAGAGCTCCAACGACACCTCGATGATGCGAGCCCGGGTGTCGCTGCGGGGGCTGTGCGGAGTGCCCATGGCCTGCCTCGTTGACTGCGTCGGTGACGGCTGCGGTGACTTGCTGCGGTGACTTGCTGCGGTGACGGCTGCGGACCCAGGGTGGCGTCCGCCCCGGGCCCATTCTCCCTGCCCAGGCGCTCGGTCTTAAAACTGGCTTGACGACCGGCTAGTAAAAAGCCTACCGTGCCGACGATCGATAAACTAGCCGGGCGTCAAGTAAGTGATCCGCACCGCGGCGCGAGGCCCGTCCGAAACACCCCTCCGGGAGACCCCACCCCATGTCACAGTCCAAGACCGCCGGCCCGGTACCGGAGGACAAGGCGACCGAGGAGGAGCAGCCGCGGTCACCCCGCGAGATCCGCCTCGTGATGGTCGGCCTGGTCGTCACGATGCTGCTGGCCATGCTCGACAACCTGATCGTCGGAACCGCGATGCCGACCATCGTCGGCGACCTCGGCGGCGCCGAGCACCTCTCCTGGGTGGTCACCGCGTACACCCTGGCCACCGCCGCCTCCACCCCGATCTGGGGCAAGCTCGGCGACCTCTACGGTCGCAAGGGCATCTTCCTGACCTCGATCGTGATCTTCCTGGTGGGCTCGGCGCTGTCCGGCCTGTCCCAGAACATGAACGAGCTGATCGGCTTCCGCGCCGTGCAGGGCCTCGGCGCCGGCGGCCTGATGGTCGGCGTCATGTCGATCATGGGTGCGCTCGTCCCGCCGCGTGACCGCGGCAAGTACCAGGGCATGTTCGCCGCCGTGATGGCCCTCGCCACCATCGGCGGCCCGCTGGTCGGCGGCTTCATCACCGACCACCTGAGCTGGCACTGGACCTTCTACATCAACCTGCCGCTCGGCCTGATAGCCCTCGCCGTGGTCGTCGTCACCCTCAAGCTGCCGAAGGTCACCAACACCGCCCGGATCGACTACCCGGGCGCGGTGCTGCTCACCGCGGGCATCACCTCGCTGGTGCTGATCACCACCTGGGGCGGCCAGCAGTACGCCTGGGGCTCCAAGGAGATCCTCGGCCTGGCCGCGCTCGCCGTCGCCTCGCTGATCGCCTTCTGCTACGTGGAGCAGCGGGCCCAGGAGCCGATGCTCCCGCTGAGCCTCTTCAAGAACCTGAACTTCACCCTGGTCTCGATCATCGGCTTCGTGGTCGGCTTCGTGATGTTCGGCTCGACCGTCTTCCTGCCGCTCTACCAGCAGATCGTCCAGGGCGCCTCGGCGACCAACTCCGGCCTGCTGCTGATGCCGATGATGTTCGGCATGCTGGTCGTCTCGCTGGTGGTCGGCCAGGCCGTCACCAAGACCGGCAAGTACCGGATCTTCCCGATCATCGGCACCGTCGTGATGACCGCCGGCATGGTCCTGCTCTCCACCATGGGCGTCGGGACCAGCAGCTTCACCTCGGCCTGCTGGATGGTCGTGCTCGGCGCGGGCATGGGCTTCCTGATGCAGATCACCATGCTGGTCGCCCAGAACAGCGTGGAGCTCAAGGACATGGGCGTGGCCAGCTCCACCGCCACCCTGTTCCGCACCATCGGCGGTTCCTTCGGTGTCGCGCTGTTCGGCGCCCTGTTCAACAACCGGGTGAAGGACACCATGACCTCGCGCCTGGGCGAGCAGGCCTCGGCCGGCGGCGGGGCGAAGGACCCGGGCCAGGTGAGCCCGGCCGAGCTGCGCAAGCTGCCCGAGGTCGTCCAGGACGCCTACCACCACGCCGTGTCCAACGGCATGCACACCGTCTTCCTGTGGGGCGCCGGGGTGGCCGTGATCGCCATCGCCGCCGCACTGTTCCTGCGCGAGGTGCCGCTGCGCGGCACCGGCAAGGGCGAGAAGCCGGCCGAGGCCTCGCTGGAGGCGGCGGCCGTCTGACGACCGCCCACGGACGACGGCGCCCCCGGGAAGGGATCTCCCGGGGGCGCCGTCCTCGTTGTCCGGGGGGGCTTCGCCGCCGGCTACTGGGGCAGCCGGTAGACGCCCTGCTCGACCGGCTCGACCAGGCCGTCGGCGACCAGTCCGTCCAGGGCCCGGGCGCGCTGCACCGCATCCGGCCAGACCGCGTCCAGCCGGGCCTGCGGGACGGTGCCGTGCGCCTCGCGCAGCACCGCGAGCAGC
This sequence comes from Kitasatospora sp. NPDC059160, assembly GCF_042755465.1. NCBI lineage: Bacteria > Bacillati > Actinomycetota > Actinomycetes > Kitasatosporales > Streptomycetaceae > Kitasatospora > Kitasatospora sp. NPDC059160. The sequence goes on from NZ_JBHZCN010000001.1 coordinate 213,602, forward strand.
TTGCCGCGCACCTGGCGGTCGGTGCCCTCGTAGGTCTGGCCGCGCCGGGCGGGGCCCTCGTACGGCGGGCGGCCGGCCCGCTGCCAGGCGCAGACGGTGAACAGCGGGCACTCCCCGCACTCCGGGCCCCGGGCGGTACAGACCAGGGCTCCCAGCTCCATCACGCCGACCGCCCAGGTGGCGGCCGTCCCGGCGTCGTCCGGCAGCAGCGCGGTCGCGGTGCGGCGCTCGGCGGCGGTGGTGGCGGTGGCCGGGTACTCCACGCCGGTCACCGCGCGGGCGAAGACCCGGCGGACGTTGGTGTCCAGCACCACGTGCCGCTGGCGGAAGGCGAAGGAGGCGACGGCCGCGGCGGTGTACTCCCCCACCCCGGGCAGCGAGAGCAGCGTGGCGTGGTCGTCCGGGACCTCCCCGCCGTGCTCCTCGGTGATCGCCACGGCGGCCGCGTGCAGGCGCAGCGCGCGGCGCGGGTAGCCCAGCCGGCCCCACATCCGGACCGCCTCGCCGGGCGCCTCGGCGGCGAGGGCGGCGGGGGTGGGCCAGCGGGTCATCCAGGCCTGCCAGGCGGGCAGCACCCGCTTCACCGGGGTCTGCTGGAGCATGAACTCGCTCACCATGACGGCCCAGGGCGTCGCGTCGGGGGTCCGCCAGGGCAGGTCGCGCTTGCTGGCCTCGTACCAGTCGATGACGGTCGAGTGCAGCAGCGGCAGGGGCAGTGGCGGCGCGGGGGCGGCTTCGGTGGCGGTGATGGCAGTCATGGCCCTTCGATCCTCCCACGGCCGCGGAGCCGGATCGAAGCGGATGCGGGGGCTCCGGACGGACCGTTCTCCCCCGGTTTCCGCTCGGGTCGCCACCCGGGCTCCTTCCGGACTCCAGCGGGTCTCCGGCCGGTTCTCCGCCGGTTTCCGGCCGGGCATCCGGGTGAAAGGACTCCCTCGAACGGATCAAATGGCGGATCATGTGAAAGAAGGGGCGACTGTGCGGTGTTGGTGAGTCAATCGCCACACGCAGTCCCATAGAGTTTGATCGTGCCCTCTTTGCGTCAACCCGTGGGACCGCTGCCGGCCTCGATCTACTGGCGTCGGCGTGTCGTCGTGCTCGTCGCCGTCGCGGCGGTCGTCGCCCTGATCGCCTGGCTGATGACCGATCAGGGCGGGGGCGGTGACGGCGGCTCGTCGAGCAAGGCCGCGCAGCCCGTACCGTCCCAGAGCCAGACGCCCGCTCAGGCGATCACGCCCGGCGCCTCGCCGAGCGGCCCCGCGGCGCACCCGGCCGGCGGCTCCGGCGGCGGGCCGGTGGCCAGCGGCGGCGGCAGCGAGGTCGGCCTCAGCGGCGGCGCCACGGGTGGCGGCGCCGGCGGGACCGGCGGCTCGGGCGGGACCGGTGGGTCCGGTACCTCGGGCGGGTCCGGCGGCGCGGGCGGTTCCGGTGGCGGCAGCCCGGCGCCCGGCGGGGCCGGCGGCTCGGGCGGTGGCGCCCCGGCGGTGAACACCGCCGAGGTGATGGCACTCCCGGTCTGCTCCTCCTCGCAGGTCGCCCTGGAGCTGGCTGGCACCCAGAACTCGTACCAGCCCAAGGACAAGCCCAAGCTGGCGCTGACGGTCAAGAACTCCTCCGGCGCCAACTGCCGGGTGGACCTGGGCCGCACCGCCTCCGTGATCACGGTCAGCAGCGGCAGCAACAACGACCGGGTCTGGTCCTCCGGCGACTGCCCGCCCGACAAGGGCAACATCTGGGTGCAGATCCCGGCGAACGGCAGCCAGACCGAGACCTTCACCTGGGACCGCAGCCGCAGCAAGCCGCAGTGCGCGACCGCCGACCAGACCGCCCCGGCGAACGGGACGTACGTGGTGCTGGCGGAGCTCACCGGGCTCTCCGGTGACAAGGTGTCGGCCCGGACCTCGATCCGACTGGACAGCTGAACGCCCGTCACGTCCCCACGGAGCCCCCGGCCGCCGAGCGGTCGGGGGCTCCGCGCTTCGGCACGTCGGCCCGGCGGCACGTCGGCCGTTCCGTGCCGCGGGGTCCGGGGACGCGGAACGGCCCCCGAGGAAGCGTTTCTCCGGGGGCCGTTCGTGGTCCGCTGCGCGTCCGCGTCCGGTCAGACGTAGCGCTCCAGGATGGACGATTCGGCAAGGCGGGACAGGCCCTCGCGGACCGAGCGGGCCCGGGTCTCGCCGACGCCCTCGACCGTCTGCAGGTCGTCGATGCTGGCCGCGAGCAGCTTCTGCAGGCCGCCGAAGTGCTCGACCAGGCGCTCTATCACCGTGTTGGGCAGGCGCGGGATCTTCGCCAGCAGGCGGTAGCCGCGCGGGGAGACGGCGGAGTCCAGGGACTCCGGCGTGCCGGAGTAGCCGAGCGCCTTGGCGACCGTCTGCAGGTCCAGCAGCTCGGCGTGGGTGAGCGCCTCCAGGTCGGCCAGCACCTCGGTGACCGTGCGGCCCTTCTTGGCGGCGCGCTCCGGGAAGTAGTCCCGGGCGACCAGCTCGCGCTCCGGCTCCACACCCGCGATCAGCTCGTCCAGCTGGAGCGAGAGCAGACGGCCGTCGATGCCGAGCTCCAGCACGTAGCCGGCGATCTCGGTGGCGATCAGCCGGACCATCTCCAGGCGCTGGGCCACGGCGGTGACGTCCCGGACCGTCACCAGGTCCTCGATCTCCAGGGCGGAGAGCGTGCCGGCCACCTCGTCCAGGCGCAGCTTGTAGCGCTCCAGGGTGGCCAGCGCCTGGTTGGCGCGGGAGAGGACGGTGGTGGAGTCCTCCAGCACCCGGCGGGTGCCGTTGACGTACATGGCGATCAGCCGCATCGAGTGCGAGACCGCGACCACCGGGTAGCCGGTCTGCCGGTTGACCCGCTCGGCGGTGCGGTGGCGGGTGCCGGTCTCGTCGGTGGGGATGGTGGAGTCCGGCATCAGGTGGACGCCGGCCCGGACGATCTTGGTGATGTCCTTGTCCAGCACCACCGCGCCGTCGAGCTTGCACAGCTCGCGCAGGCGGGTCGCGCTGAACTCGACGTCCAGGACGAAGCCGCCGGTGCAGATCGGCTCGACGGTCTTGTCGAAGCCCAGCACGATCAGGCCACCGGTATTGGCCCGCAGGACCCGTTCCAGTCCGTCACGAAGCGCGGTACCGGGCGCGATGGCGGTGAGGGAGGCCCGCAGCAGGGCCTCCTCACGGGAGGCCTTGTCCGCCCCCCGGTCGCTGGCTGCCACGTGACTCCTCCGGTCGACCCCGTGCCGCGCGCCTCGCGCCGTGCGCCGGTCCGCGGTCTGTTGCTCTGTCGCTCAGTACCGCTCCGGTACTGCCTTCTGGCCAATGAGACTGGGGAAAGTCTAACTGCGTGCGGCTTCGGCAGGGCTTGGGTCAGCGCAGTTCATCGGAGTCGAGCGGCTCCCAGCCGTCCATCAGCTCCTCCGGGTACGCCGGGACCCGGGGTGCGCGGGGCGCCGGCGGGGCCGACGGAGCCTCACCACGCCCCTCCGTACGGGCCTCACCGCGGGTCTCGGAGCGGCTCTCGGAGCGCGACTTGGCGGCGGCCCGGCGGCGGCCCGGGATGGCCCGCAGCGCCTCGCCGATGTCGGCCACCTCGACCACCTTCATGCCCGGCGGCACCTTGCCCGGGTCCGGCGGGACCAGGGCGTGGGTGAAGCCCAGCCGGTGCGCCTCGGCCAGCCGGCGCTGCACACCCGTCACCCGCCGCACCTCGCCGGCCAGGCCGACCTCACCGATCGCCACCAGGTTGCTGGGCAGCGGGGTGTCGGTGGAGGAGCTGGCCACCGCGAGCGCGACCGCGAGGTCGGCGGAGGGCTCGGTGAGCTTCACCCCGCCGACCGTCGCGGTGTAGATGTCCTGCTTTCCGAGCTTCACCCCGCCGTGCCGCTCGACCACGGCCAGGATCATCGCGATCCGGGGCGACTCCAGGCCCGAGGTGGTGCGCCGCGGGGAGGGGATCTGCGAATCCACCATCAGCGCCTGCACCTCGGCGACCAGCGGGCGCTTGCCCTCCAGGGTGACGGTGAGGCAGGTGCCCGGGACGGGCTTGTCACGCCTGGTCAGGAAGAGGCCGGACGGGTCGGCCAGGCCGACGATGCCCTCGTCGTGCAGCTCGAAGCAGCCCACCTCGTCGGTGGCGCCGTAGCGGTTCTTGACCCCGCGGATGAGCCGCAGCCGGGCGTGCCGGTCGCCCTCGAAGCTCAGCACCACGTCCACCAGGTGCTCCAGCAGGCGGGGGCCGGCGATCTGGCCGTCCTTGGTGACGTGGCCGACCAGCAGGGTGGCCATGCCCCGCTCCTTGGAGGCCCGGATCAGCGCGCCCGCCACCTCGCGGACCTGGGCCGGGCCGCCGGGGGCGCCGTCCAGCTCGGCGGAGGCGATGGTCTGCACCGAGTCCAGGATCAGCAGGCCGGGGTTGACCGCCTCGATGTGCCCCAGCACCGCGCCGAGGTCCTGCTCGGCGGCGAGGTAGAGGTGCTCGGAGAGGGCGTTGATCCGGTCGGCGCGCAGCCGGACCTGGCCTGCCGACTCCTCGCCGGTGACGTAGAGCGTACGGTGCCGGTCGGTGGCCGCCTTGGCCGCGACGTCCAGCAGCAGGGTGGACTTGCCGACACCGGGCTCGCCGGCCAGCAGCACCACCGCGCCGGGCACCAGGCCGCCGCCGAGCACCCGGTCCAGCTCCGGCACGCCCGTGGAGCGGGCCGTCGCGACCTGGCCGTCCACCTGGGCGATCGGCCGCGCGGGCGCGCTGACCGGGCCCGCGGCGGTGGTGCGGATCGGCACCGCGCCGTACTCCTCGACCGTGCCCCAGGCGTTGCACTCCGGGCAGCGGCCGACCCACTTCGGCAGCTGGTTGCCGCACTCGGTGCAGCGGTAGGCCGGGCGCGGCTTGGCGGTGGTCTTGGAACGCGGAGGCATGCGGCCCACGGTAGCGGCTGGGTGTGACAGCGGAGGACCACCGCCGGACCGGACGCGCGCCCACACAGATGGGCGATGTTGTTACCCGAAAGAAGTACATACGCGGCGAACGGCGGGGACGGACCGCCCGCTGCTCCTACCGTCGGACGGGTGACAACGCGAACTGTTGGGCCCGTCGGGGCTGCGGACGCCGTGCTCGCGGCGTACGACCGGCAGGTGGACGGCCTGTTCACCTACTGCCTCTCGGTGCTGTGCGAGCACGACGCGGCGGCCGGCGCCCTGCGTGAGGTCCGCGAACTGGCCCGGCGGCACGGCAACCGGCTGGCCGAGCCCGGACTGGTCCGGGCCTGGCTCTTCTCACTGGCCCGGTACTGCTGCCTGCGGCGGCTCGCGGACGGGGCCTGCTCGGAGGGCGGGAGCGGGCCGGAGAGCGGCAGCGGGTCGGAGGACGGGACCGGCGCGGGGCCCGGGGCCGATTCGACCGGCGCGGAGCCGACCGGGGCGGAGGCGGTCCGGCGGCGGCGCGAGCTGGCCTCGCTCGCCTGGCCGGAGGCGGCCGGTACGGACCCGGAGCAGCGCGAGGCGCTGGAACTCTCCGTCCGGCACCGGCTGACGCCGCTGGAGGTGGCGGCCGTCCTGGGCCTGCCGTTCGAGCGGACCCGGGCCCTGCTCGCCGCCGCCGAGGCCGAGGTGGCCCGGACCAGGGCGGCGCTGCTGGTGCTCGGGGTGGGTAGCTGCCCCGAGCTGGACCGGCTGGGCGGGGCCGGGGCCGAGTCCTGGCGGGACTGGGTGCTCGGCCCGGCGCTGCGGCGGGAGCTGGTGCAGCACGTGGTGGACTGCCCGACCTGCCGGGGAACGGCGGAGCGGGTGGCCGCCGGCGGGGCGGCGGAGGGCGCGTCCGGGCTGTCTGGGCTGTCGGGCCTGCCGCTGCTGACGGCGCCGGCCGCGGTGGGCGGCGCGGCGCAGCCCCCGGCGGCAGGGGCGGCGGGGCGGCGGGGTACCGCGGCGGCCGAACCGGGGCTGCGCTTCGACCACGGCGGCTTCCCCCGGCACCGGGCGCCGGACGCGGGCCGAAGCCTGGCGGTCCGTCGGCGGGTGGTGACCACCGGGGTGCTCGCGGCCGTCCTGGCGGCGCCGGTGGTGGCGCTCTGGGCCGGGCACCGGGGCGGCACCGGGGCGGGGGCGGCGGCCTCGGTGTCGGCGGTGCGGGTGGACGGGGCCGGGTCGGACGCCGGGCAGCGGCCGCCCTGGTCGGCCGGGGTGGGCGCGGGCGGCGGCGCGGGGATGCCCGGGCTGGAGCTGGCGGGTGCGGGTGGCAGTGGGGCGGGTGGCGGAGGTGGCGGGAGTGGTGCAGAAACGTTGCTGCCCGGCTTTCCGCGGCTCACCCTCCAGGGACCGCTGGTCCCCGTGCCGGCCCGCGGCGCGACCCCGCTCGGCAGCCCCGCCCTGGTCGCCGCCCCGGCTCCCGCGGTCGAACAGGCCTCCGCGCCGGGCGCGGGCAACCCGGCGCCCGCCGGGCTGCTCACCGTCGAGGCCGGGGAGTACGGCAGCCGGACGGTGCTCACCCTCACCAACTCCGGCACCACGGAGATCCGCTGGCACGCGGTGACGGACGCCGGCTGGCTCCGGCTCAGCCGCGACTCGGGGACGCTGGCGCCGGGGCAGCGGATCACCGTGATCGTCACCGTGGACGAGGACCTCGCGCCCACCACCCACTGGACCGCCCGGATCGCGCTGCCGCCCTCCCAGGCGGTGGTCACCCTGGAGGGCGGACCGCAGAACCGGGGCGGTACCGCGTCCTCCTCGGCGGAGCCCTCGTCGGGGGACTCGACGGGGAGTTCGGCAGGGAGCTCGGCAGGGCCTTCCTCGGGGCCTGCGCCCTCGGGGCCTTCGTCGGCCTCCGCCTCGCCCTCCTCGCCGGCGTCGCCTTCGACGACGGCCCCGGCCCAGCCCACCGCGACGCCGAGCCGGACGGTCCCGCCGTCCCCCTCCGGATCGCCGAGCAGCGCACCCGCGACCACGGCGTCTCCGACGGCCGGCGCCTCGCCCCACCCGACGGGGGCGGCGACGGGGCACTAGGCAGGCGGGCCGCGGTGCCGCGTGGAGTGGGAAGTCGGCCGGGTCGACTTCCTGCTCCCCGAGCCGCGGGGGCGGCGGGGGGGGGGTGGGTGAGCCCCGGGCGCGGGCGCGCAGCGGGGGCCGCCCGGGGAGGAGGTGGAGCGCGACC